>DAPKRP010000284.1:0-4232 GCA_031800515.1 Polyangiaceae bacterium LLY-WYZ-14_1
CGCCCGCCGGGCCGCCGCCGAGCCCGCCCCGGGGAGCGCCGGCGCCGATGCGCACCCCGCCGCTCCTCGGGACGAGGGGCGGCCGGGGGGGCCGGAGCTTCCGCCCTTCGCCCGGTCCCGCTGGGTGACCGGGTTGCTCCTGGTTCCCCTCGCCGGGGCCACGGTCCTCCGGCTTCGGGAGCGGGGGCTCGGCACCCTGGACCTCGACACGGTCAATCTGCTCCTCTGGACCGCGGCCCTCGCCCTCCACGGGCGCCCGGACCGTTTCCTCGCCGCCTGCCAGCGGGGCCTGTCCGCCTGCACCGGCGTCGTGGTCCAGTTTCCCCTCTACGCCGGGATCATGGGGGTGATGAACGGTGTCGGGCTGACCCAGGCCCTCAGCCAGGTGGTGGCCTCCGCCGGGGCGGCAGGGGTCGCACCGGTCACCTTCCTGTCCGCCGGTCTGGTGAACCTCTTCGTCCCCTCCGGCGGCGGGCAGTGGGGCGTCCAGGGTCCCGTGGTGATGCAGGCGGCCCTGGACGCCGGGGTGGCGCCCGCCCGGGTGCTGCTCGCCCTGGCCTACGGGGACCAGTGGACGAACATGCTGCAGCCCTTCTGGGCGCTGCCGCTCCTGGCGATCACCGGGGTCCGGGCACGGGACATCATCGGCTACACCGCCCTCTGGATGCTGGTCGGGGGGGCCTTCATGCTGTCTTGCCTCGTCCTGTTTCCCGCCTGAGCCGGGGAACATCCGGACATCTGCGTCGCGGTGGCTCCACCCCGGGACACACCGCCGCGGACCTGGGTACACAGGTCTCCATCCGGTGATGCGGTTCGGTGGCCCGCCGCCGGTGTGCCAGATCGGGCCAATCGCCGGGAGAGTGGTGGGTCAGGTCACCGAATAGACGGAGCTTGGGGCCTTCCGGGAACTTTGGCACGCAGCTGGCATCTCACTGTGACGAAGCTGCCGATGTCGTTCCGTTTCGCCACGCCGGCGCGGCTCACCGCCGCCCGTTCGACCCCGCCGTCCCCCGTGTTCCTGGAGGACCCGAGCGCCCCGGCGGACCCCCGAGGCGTCTCTCGGGGACGCCGGCCCTGGGTCCTCTTGGTCGAAGACGAGCAGGCGCTGGCGCGGGCGGTGGCTCGGGGCCTCCGCCGCCGGGGATTCCGGGTGACCTGGGCCAGCACCATCGCCCAGGCCAAGGTGGCGCTGGCCTCGGCAGCCGTCGACGCCGTGTTGCTCGACGTACATCTGCCGGACGGTCACGGACGGGAGCTCCTCACCGCGCCGACCCCGGCCGGCCGGCCGCGCCCACGATTCGTGGCCACGAGCGGCCAGGCGACGCCGGCGGAGGTGCGCAGCCTGAGGCGGCTCGGGGTCTCCGAGTTCCTGATGAAGCCGGCGCCCCTCGACGAGCTTCGGGACGCCCTCCTCGGCCGGGGCGGCTGATCCCGGCCGATCCCGCCCCGGTCGCCGGGCCGTCGCCCCGGGCCGGGGGGCGCCTCGGGTCGCTGCCCACAAACCGGCTCTTCGGTCGGTGCCGAGAGGCGATTTTCCTCGTCGTCCCGGGCGCTTCCCTGGGCGGGGGCCTCCCCAAAGCCCCCGGAAAACGCGTAGGCTGTCGGAACGCTCCACCAGCCGGCATTTTCGCGTCAAGGTGAACTGACGATGTCCCAGCAGGAACTCCTCGCCGCCTACGATCTCAACGTTCGGACCGTCTATCGCAACGCACCCCCCGCGGTGCTCTACGAGCGCGCCCTCAAGGACGAAGAGGGCACCGCCATCGCGAGCTCCGGGGCGTTGGTCGCCCTCTCCGGGGAGAAGACCGGCCGGAGCCCGCAGGACAAGCGGATCGTCCGGGAGCCGAGCTCGGAAAAGGACGTCTGGTGGGGGCCGGTCAACATCGACCTCGACGAGCAGGCCTTCATGGTCAACCGGGAGCGCGCCGTCGATTATCTGAACACCCGGCAGCACCTCTTCGTCGTCGATGGCTTCGCCGGCTGGGACCCCCGCTACCGCACGAAGATCCGGGTGATCTGCTCCCGCGCCTACCACGCCCTCTTCATGCACAACATGCTCATCCGCCCGTCCGCGGAGGAGCTCGCCGACTTCGGCGACCCGGACTACACGATCCTGAACGCGGGGGCCTTTTCGGCGAACCGGTACACGACCGGGATGACGTCGAAGACCAGCGTCGACCTTCACTTCGGAAGGAAGGAGTTCGTCATCCTCGGCACCGAGTACGCGGGGGAGATGAAGAAGGGCGTCTTCACCATCATCCACTACCTGATGCCGAAGCAGGGGGTGCTCAGCATGCACTGCTCCGCCAACGAAGGTCAGGACGGGGACGTCTCGATCTTCTTCGGTCTCTCCGGCACCGGGAAGACGACGCTCTCCGCCGACCCCCACCGGGCCCTCATCGGGGACGACGAACACTGCTGGAGCGACAACGGCGTCTTCAACGTCGAAGGCGGCTGCTACGCGAAGGCGATCAACCTGTCGGCGGAGGACGAGCCCGAGATCTACAACGCGATCCGCTTCGGCTCGGTCCTCGAGAACGTCGTCTACCACGCGACCACCCGGGAGGTCGACTACACGGACACGTCGATCACCCAGAACACCCGCTGCAGCTACCCGATCCAGTACATCCCCAACGCGAAGATCCCGAGCTTCGGGGGCCACCCGAAGAACATCGTGATGCTCACCGCCGACGCCTTCGGGGTCCTGCCCCCGGTTGCGAAGCTCTCCCCCGAGCAGGCGATGTACCACTTCATCAGCGGCTACACGGCCAAGGTGGCTGGCACGGAGGTCGGGGTCACGGACCCGGAGGCGACCTTCTCCGCGTGCTTCGGCGCGCCCTTCCTGGTCTGGCACCCGACGAAGTACGCCGAGATGCTCGCCGAGAAGATCGAGACCCACGGGGCGCACACCTGGCTGGTCAACACCGGCTGGACCGCTGGGCCCTATGGCGTCGGGCATCGGATGTCGATCAAGCACACCCGGGCGATCATCGACGGCATCCACTCCGGGGAGCTCGCCGGCGCCCCCACCCAGGAAGACCCGATCTTCGGCTTCGCCGTTCCGACCACCTGCAGCGGGGTGCCGGACGAGGTGCTGATCCCCCGGAACACCTGGAAGGACGGGGCCGCCTACGACGCCCAGGCGAAGAAGCTCGCCAGCTTGTTCACGGAGAACTTCAAGAAGTTCGAGGCCCAGGCGAGCGAGGTGATCCGCTCCGCCGGCCCGCGTCTTTGAGAGGGTCGGTCAAAACAACCGACCCTCTGAGAGCGGGCGCCCCCGCCGGCCGCCACCGGCGGAGGCTGCTATGACGGCGCCCCGGTAGACCGGGCGGCAGGCCCGGTCCGGATGACTCGACGCAGGACCGCGCCCGACGGGCCGGTCGAACAGGAGCGATTTCGTGGCGGGAACGACGATCAGCGTGGGCGGCCTCCTCATCCTGGTGGGCCTGGTGGGCTACGTGCAGTCCGGGATGGCGAGCGTGACGGCCTTGATCCCGGCGTTCTTCGGCATCGTGCTGCTGCTCCTCGGCTTGGTCGCGCGCCAGGAGAAGCGGCGGGCCCTCGCGATGCACATCGCCGTCGCCCTCGCCCTCGTCGGCTGCCTCGCCACCTTCCGGGGCGTGCTGCAGCTTCCGGCGTTGCTCGGAGGCGGCACCGTCGGCCGCCCCCTCGCCGTCGCCTCCCAGTCGGCGACCTTCTTCCTGCTGCTCTTCCTGTTGGTGCGCTTCGTCCGGAGCTTCATCGCCGCCCGCCGCGCGGCGTGACCCCCGTGGCCTCCCCGGACCGCTTCGTCGTCTGCGGGCTCGGGGGCCTCGGCCAGCACTGCGTCGAAGTCCTCCGGGAGTTCGGGGTGGTGGTGACCGCCATCGACCGCGTCGCCTCGGGGGAAGACGAGGTGCCGGAGGTCCGGGGCATGCTCGAGGGGATCGTCGTCGGCGACCCCCGGGACCTCGACGTCCTGCGCCGGGCGGGGGCGGAGCAGGCCCGGGGCATCCTCCTCACGACGCCGGACGAGCGGGTCAACGTGGAGACCGCCTTTGCCGCCCGGCGCCTCAACCCGGGGATCCGCCTGGTGGTGCGCTGCGCCCGGGAGAGCTTGAATGGGCTCCTGGCGCGGCAGCTCGGCAACTTCGTCGCCTTCGAGCCCACCCATCTGGCCGCCCCGGCCTTCGCCCTGGCCGCCACCGAAGACGACGTGGTCGGTCTCTTTCGCCTGGGGGGGCGGGTTCTCC
>DAPKRP010000285.1:0-2227 GCA_031800515.1 Polyangiaceae bacterium LLY-WYZ-14_1
CCCGCGATGACCACCCCCGCCGACCCCCCTGCTACCCCGGACGACGCGGAGAACGTGCTCCGCCGGGGGCTCACCGCCGAGCGGGTCGCGCCGCCCTGCACCGTCGTGATCTTCGGCGCCACCGGCGACCTGACCAAGCGCAAGCTCGTTCCCGCCCTCTACAGCCTGTCCCGCCAGCGGCTTCTCGACGGTCGGCTGGCGGTCATCGGCTTCGCCCGGCGGGACATCGGCGACGACGGCTTTCGGGACTCCGTCGTCGAAGGCTGCGCGAACGCGAGCGGCGGCGAGCTCGACCAGGTCGCCTTCGACGACCTCGCCGAGGGCATCTCCTACGTCCCGGGCAACTTCGACGAGCCGGACGGCTACGAGCGGCTGGCGAAGAAGCTCGACGAGGTGGAAGGGGGGCGGGGGCTTCCCGGCAACCGCCTGTTCTATCTGTCGACCCCGCCCTGGGCCTTCACCCCGGTGGTCCGACGGCTCTCCGAGGCGGGGCTTCTGCCCCGGGGTCCCCAGCAGGGCGACCAGCCCTTCGCCCGGGTGGTCATCGAAAAGCCCTTCGGCACCAGCCTGGGCACCGCCCGGGAGCTCAACCGCGCGCTCCTCGACCACGTCGACGAACGCCAGATCTTTCGCATCGACCATTACCTCGGCAAAGAGACGGTCCAGAACCTGCTGACCTTCCGCTTCGCCAACGGGATCTTCGAGCCCCTGCTCACCGGGCAGCACGTCGACCACGTCCAGATCACGAGCGCCGAGGCGTTGGGGATCGAAGGCCGGGGGGGCTACTTCGAGGACGCCGGCATCCTGCGGGACATGGTGCAGAACCACATGTTCCAGGTGCTCGCCCTGACCGCCCTGGAACCGCCGGTCAGCCTGGAAGCGGACGACCTCCGGGACGAAAAGGTCAAGGTGATGAAGGCGCTTCGCCCGGTGCCGGAGGACGCCTTTCTCGAGCATGTCGCCCGGGGTCAGTACACCCGGGGGTTCGTTTCCGGCCGGGAGATCCCGAGCTATCGCGAAGAAAAGGGAGTCGCCGACGACTCCGCCACGGAGACCTACGTCGCGCTGAAGCTCTTCATCGACAACTGGCGCTGGGGCGGCGTGCCCTTTTACCTGCGGGCGGCGAAGGCGATGCCGAAGAAGGTCACCGAGGTGGCGGTCGTCTTCAAAGAGCCCCCCCGGCGCTTCCCCGGCCTCGAGGGCGCGGCGGGGCAGGGCGCCAACGTGCTCTCCTTCCGCATCCAGCCCGACGAGGGGATCACCATCCGCTTCGGGGCGAAGCTCCCGGGTCCGGTGCGGGAGGTGCACCCGGTGCAGATGGAGTTTCGCTACGGCACGAGCTTCGGCTCGGAACCACCGGAAGCCTACGAGCGGCTGCTCCTCGACGCGATGGTCGGCGACCCGTCCCTCTTCACCCGGGCGGACGAGGTCGAGGCGAGCTGGCGCTACGTGACGCGGGTCCACGAGCTCTGGACGCAGCGGGGACCCGGGGACCTCGAGACCTACGAGGCGGGCAGCTGGGGCCCCGCCGCGGCCGACGCCCTCCTCGAACGGGATGGCCGGCGCTGGAGGCGGCCGTGAGCCCGCCCCCGGCAGAGGCCGTCGAAAAGTTCACCGCGGGGGAGCCCATCGCCGTCGACGTCGGGCGGATCGAACGGGACCTCTCGGAGCTCTGGCGCACCGCCTCCCACGGGGACGGGGACGCGGTGGTCACCCGGGCCTGCGCCTGGAACCTGGTCTACACGCTGCCGGGTCACGAGGTCGTCGAACAGGCCCGGGAACGGGTCGACGCCCTGGTGCGCCGGGTGCCGAGCCGCGTGCTTCTGGTCTGCCCGGGCGAACAGCATCCAGAGCCCCTCACCGCCTGGGTCAGCGCCCGCTGCCGGCGGTATGGTCCCCGGGCGGTGGTCTGCTCCGAGGAGATCACCATGGGCTTCCATCCGGACGAGCGGCGGCGGGTGCCGGCGCTCCTCCGGGCGCTGCTGGTGCCCGACGTGCCGACGGCCTGGGTGGCCCACGCCAGCTCGCCGTTGGACGACCCCCTGGCCCCCGAGCTGGTCGACCAGATCGACCGGCTCGTGGTGGACTCGGACCGAGCGGGAGACGCGCCAGGTCCGTTCTTCGACGGGTTGGTCCGCTGGGTGGAAGGCGGCCGCATCGCCGACGTCGGATGGCTCCGGGTCGCCGGTCTCCTCGTCCTGTTCGCCGACCTGTTCGATGGCGGCGG
>DAPKRP010000286.1:0-6607 GCA_031800515.1 Polyangiaceae bacterium LLY-WYZ-14_1
CCCCCCGCCCGGACGACCACGTCGGCGGTCTCGAGGGCGATATCCGTCGCCTTTTGGACGGCCACCCCGACGTCGGCGGCGGCGAGGGCCGGAGCGTCGTTCGTCCCATCCCCGACGAAGGCCACCCGCTGCCCCGCCCGACGTCGGGCGGTGACGAGCTCGGCCTTGTCCTCCGGGCGCAGGCCGGCGGCGACCGAAGAGTCCTCCAGGCCCAGGGCTCGGGCGACGGCAGCGGCGGGCCCCGGCTCGTCGCCGGTCCAGAGGGCCAGCGCCGTGCCCCGCCGGCGGAGGGCGTCGAGGGCCGCCCGGGCATCCTGCCGGACCTCGTCCGCGAGCTCGATGGATCCGAGCCACCGGTCGTCCGCGGCGACGTGGACCCGAGAGCGTCCCGATGGGGAGACCGCACCGTCCCGGGCTTCCCCGGGGAGGACGACCCCCTCCGCCTCGAGCCAGCCTCTCCGCCCGACGCGCACCCGCATCCACCGATCCGGGGCGACCACCGGGTCGTTCTCCGGGGCGAGCTGCCCCACGGGGAGGTCGGCGAGGACGCCGGCGCCGGGGACCTCCTGCCGGCTGCGGGCCGCGGGCGGCGAGGATGCGGCGGAGGGCGGCGAGGGGACCGCCGTCCCCGCCTCCGCCACGGACCTGGCTTCGGCGGCGGGGTCACCGGTTACCGGCCCCGGCGCCTCCATCGACCGATGCGCCCGAACGATGGCGCGGGCGAAGGGGTGGAGGGACTCCGCCTCGACCGCCGCCGCCCAGGCGAGGAGCGTCTCAGCCGTGCCCTCGGCCGCCGGCTCGACGGCGACCACCGTCGGTTCCCCGGTGGTCAGGGTGCCCGTCTTGTCGAAGGCGACCAGATCGACCCGAGCCGCCCGTTCGAGGGCCGCGCCGTCCCGAAAGAGCACCCCGCGGCGAGCGCCGGCGCCCGCGGCGACGACGAGGGCGAGGGGGGTGGCGAGGCCGAGGGCACAGGGGCAGGCGATGACGATGACCGCCGTCGCCCGCAGCACCGCGTCCGGGACCGACGAGCCCGTGGCGATGGCGAAGCCGAGGGTGCCGGCGCCGACGACGAGCACGCCGACGACGAAGTGACGGGCCACTCGGTCGGCGAGCTGTTCCAGGGGGGCACGGGAATCGAGGAGGCGGCCCACCGCCGCCGCCACCCGGTCGAGGGCCCGGGAGCCCACCGGCTGGACGACCCGCAGGGTGAGGACGCCGGTCAGGTTGGCGGTACCCGCTTCGACCAGGTCTCCGACCGACACCGGAACCGGGAGGCTTTCCCCGGTCAACGAGGAGCGGTCCAAGGTGGACGCTCCGTCGATCACCTGACCGTCGAGGGGCGACCGCTCCCCGGGGCGCAGTCGGAATCGCGCGCCCGAGGGCACTTCCGCGGCCAGCGCATGGCGAAGCGCGCCGGTGGCCTCGTCGACGACCCGCACCGTCTCCGGGGCCAGGGCGACCAGCTTGCCGACGGCATCGACGCCGGTCCGCCGGGCGTGCCCCTCGAGGTGGCGACCGACCAGCAGGAACAGGACGATCATCGCCGAGGTGTCGAACCAGGCCTCCTCCCGGCCGAGGAGCAGCTGGACCAGGGACAACCCGAAGGCGGCGGTCGCCCCGAGGGACACCAGGAGGTCCATCCCGGGCGCCCCGGCGAGCACCCCCCGCACCGCCCGCCGATGAAAGGGCCATCCCCCGAAGAAGACGACGGGGGCCGCCATGAGCCCGGAGACGGCGAGGGCGATCCGACGGGGGGCCCCCGGCGGGACCTGATCCAGGTAGACGAGCAGGGCCGCGAGCATCGCGTTCATCGCGAAGAACGCGCTCACGGCGAGGCGGATCGTCGACCAGCGCGCGGCGGCGGCATCGGCGGCGGCCCGCTCGGCGGCGGCATCGGCCGGGCGCCGAAGCTGGAACCCCTGGGCGCGCACCGGTTCGAGGATGGCGTCGAGGGGGCAGGCCTCCGGGTCCCAGCGGAGCCGCGCCGTGCGATCGGCGAAGCGCACCCGCGCGTCCTTCACCGCGGGATGGCGACCCAGGGTGCGCTCGATGCCGGCGGCGCAGCCGGCGCAGGACATGCCTTCGACGTCGAGGGCGACCTCCGGAAAGGTCTCGAGGGGCGAGGCGGGCGAGCTGGAGGACGGCGGCTGCGGCGGTGCCCCGCCGGGGCAGGTGATGCCCGGCGGGGAGGACGGCGCCAACCCGACCTCGGCCGTGGAGACGTTGGTCCGGTTCGGCGCGGTCGATTCCCTCACGGGCTGTCGGGCGTGGCGGCGGAACCGGAAGCGCCCGCGCCCTGGTCCGGGGTGCCCGTGCCCTCGGCGTCGGCCCCGCCGGACGCTTCGCCGGCGTCGTCGTCGTTCCCGGCGGCGTCGGCCCCCGCAGCCTGGTCCGCGGCCTCGCCGGCGGCGGTGTCGTCCGGGGTGGCGTCGGCGGTGTCCCCGTTCGTATCCCCCATGGCGTCACCGGACGGGCGGAGCGCGGCGAGCTCCGCGCCGCCGTTCCAGGGGTCGGTGCGTCCGCCGAGATTGGCGGCCATCTCCGTCACCTGCGCCTCGGTGATCTCGGACGCCTCGTTCCCCCACTCGTTCCGGATGTAGGTCAAAACGATGGCGATCTCTTCGTTGGTGAGGGTCTGGCCGAAGGCGGGCATCACGTTGTTGTAGACGTTGCCCTTGACCTCGATCTCGCCCTGGATGCCGAGGAGCAGAATGCGGATGGGGGTCTCCGGGTCCTCGGTCACCCATTCCGAGGCGACGAGGGGCGGGAAGACGCCGGTCACGCCCTGCCCGTTGGCCTGGTGGCAGGACACGCAGCGGGCCGCGTAGATCTCCGCCCCCGTCGGCGGGCCGAGGGGCGCCTGCGGGCTGCGAAGGTCGCCCGCCAGGGTCACGCCGGGGACCGTCGTCGACAGGTACCAGAGGCCCCAGCCGAAGAACACGGCGGCGACGGCGAAGAACCACTTGGGGGTCTTTCCCGCGCCTTCGATGAGGGGCTCGACCCGTTCCCGCTCGACGGGGCCAGTCACCTTGGCCTGAGCGACCTCGGAACCGATGGTGGTGCCTTCCTGGGTCCGGTCTTCTTCGCTCACGCTGTACTCCTTCAGTTGCTGTCGGCGGCCGAATCGTCGCCGCCTCGCTCGCCCACGGGGATGTAGGTGGACTGGTAGGTGTGGTCGAGGGACAGCAGGTATTCCGTCAGGGCGATCGCATCCCGTTTGGCGACCACGACGCCGTTCTTCGGGCCCCAGGGGGCCGGTACGTCAACCACCACGTCCCCCTCGCCGGCTTCTTCCACCACCTCGAACAGGAAGGGGAAGGCCGGCATGATGCTGCCCGCCTGGACCGCCCGCGGCTGATAGAGGTGCAGGAGGTGCCAGCTGCGGCTCGACTGGCGGGCCCCGATGTTGAACAGGTCCGGGCCCGTTCGCATGGTGCCGAGCTGGTGGGGGTAGTCGTAGGCGTAGTCGCCGGGGGTCGACGGGCGGCCCCAGCCCCGCTCCTGGTCGGGAGCGAACTCCGGATCCCGCGGCTGCTGGCTGTGGCAATAGACGCAACCCAAGGAGACGTACACCTCCCGGCCTTCGCCCTGGATCTTGGTGTACGGGGTCAGCTCGGGCTCGGCCTGGGTCAGCTTCAGCTGCTGGTAGGGCTGTACCAGGATGTTGAAGGTCGCGAAGGCGAGGATCACCAGGGACAGGAGAGAGACTCCGAGGACCGTATTCACGCCGTCACCTCTTGCTTGCTCGGGTTCCGCTGCCAGGGCGCGCCCTCGCGCATCGGACCCTTCTTGGTGACCAACAGTCCCACATGCCAGGCGAAGATGAAGTGGGAGATGGTCATCAACGTGCCGCCGACCGTGCGGGCGTGCAGATAGGGAATGGTGAGGGTCACCGACTCCATGAACGGCCGGGAAGCGTCCAGCTGCGCGAGACCCTGAAACACCCCGCCAACCATCAGGGAGATCATGTAGATGAGGATGCCTCCGAGGGCGGTCCAGAAGTGGATCGAGATGAGCCGGGGGCGAGGCCAGTCACGGCCGAAGACCCGGGGGAGCAGGAAGTAGGCAGCCCCGAAGATGATGAAGCTGTAGAAGGCGTAAACGCCCATGTGGGCATGTCCCACGGTGAAGTGGGTGAAATGGGTGACCTGATTGACCTCGCGCACCGCGTGCAAGGACCCTTGGAGGGACACGCCGGTGTACATGATGGCCCCGGTGACCACGAAACGCAGCGTCGGGGAGTACTTCAGCGCGGAGAAGTTGCCGACCATCGTCACGTGATGGTTCACCGCAACCGCGATCACCGGGATGACCATCATGACGCTTTGCACGATGGAGAGCGTGACCAGCCAGGTCGGGACCGGCCCCCCGATCAGGTGGTGAATGCCCGCCTGGCTGTAGAACAGCGCCAGCGCCCAGAAGCCGATGAGGGACAGGGAATAGCTGTAGATGGGCTTTCCGAGCACCTTCGGAATGAAATAGTAGGCCGCCGCGAGACCCAGGGGGGTGAGCCACAGGCCGAGGACGTTGTGGGCGTACCACCAGTTGACCACGGCGTGCTCGACGCCGAAGTGCACGTACGGCTGGTTCGCCACCAGGAACAGAACGGGGAACCAGACCAGGGCCGCGGCGATGTACCACACGGACACGTACAAGCTGCTGACCCGGCGGTAGCGGACGGTCACGAAGAGGGGCACCGCGACCAGGGCGCCACCGATGACGAAGAACGCATCGACGGGCCAGGGAAACTCGAGCCATTCGAGCCCGTCGGTCCAGCCGACGGCGATCGACACCAGCCCGATGGCGACCCCGGCGTTCCAAAGCCAGCCGCCGAAGACCGCGACGATCTGCGCCTTCAGAGGGCTCCGCAGGAGCCGGGGGAGCAGCCAGAGCACGGTGCCGATGCCCGCCATGGACGCCCAGCCATAGATGACGGCGTTCAGGTGCATCGGCCGGATGCGGCCGAAGGTCAGCCACGCCTGCCCGGTGAGCCAATCCGGGAAGGTCATCTTCAGGGAGGCGGTCAGACCGAGGATCGAGCCCAGGACCAGCCAGGCGGTGCCGGAGACGAAGAAGAGGCGCACGACGTCCCGGGTGGAGCGGTCCGCGGCGTCCCGGGCGGCCAGATCCTCGGCGAGCTCCTTCGAGACGCTGCCCCGGTCGACGGGGGCGATGCGCTGCTCGGCATCGGGCGTCTCGGCGGCCGGTTCTTCCGGCCGGCCGACCTCGCCGGGCTCGAAGATGACCGTCGCGGCGGCGGCGCCGAACTTCATGTGCTGGCGCCAGACGGCCCAGAGCAGGACCGCAAGCGCCAGGAAGCTGACGGCGAAGGTGAGGGTCAGAAGGCTGGCGATGGTGAGGCTCATGGCTCGGTCGTCCGGGGCGGGCTCTAGGAGCAACGCCGCCCCGGTAAAGGGTCGTTGGGGTCGATGGTCGGCGAGACCGGAGCGGCTCCGGGTCGGCGCCGGGGCGGATGGTGGCAGAAATCGAGCCGGATGGGGCGTTCGTGCTGCGTACTAGACGTTCCCGGGCCCGCCGCGCATCGGAAATCTCTATGATCAAACCGCGGGCCGCCGGGGTGACCAGGGGCTGGGGCCCTCGGCCCCACCGGCGGCCGTCCCGAGACCTGAATCACCCGTCCGCGTCTCCCCTTGCTTCGACACGGTCCCCGCTAGAACGCCTGGAGGCGGACCGCGCCACGGCGGGCGAGGTCCCGGTCCCTCTGCACCCCGGTGACCGCTCGGACCACCTGCATCCCGAGCCCCGCGGAGATCACGGTCAGCAGGGTGACGATGGACGACCCGAGCGCCTGTCCTGGGGTCGGGAACACGACGGGGTTGGAAACGCCCAGGCCCGTGCCGCCGAGCAGGTGGGCCGCGAGGAACGTCCCCCACCAGAAGGGAAAGATCCACGGAGTCGGCGCGAGCCCCCGGGGATCCCCGGCGCCCCCTTCCCCATCCATGGAACCGCCCGGGGCGCCCGGGAGGCGCCAGCTCTCCAGCACCATTCGGTAGGGGAAAAACCAGGCGATCACCGGGACCATCCAGGCCCCCACCGCCCACCAGCGGGGGAGGCTGCGACGGGCGCCGAGGCCGTCGAGGTTGCCGTAGGCGAGGTAGAACCACCGTAGAAAAACCAGAACCGTCGCGACTTCGACGACCCCGGTCACGGCGGAGAACCGCATCACCGCCCGGAGCCCGACCCCATCCACCACCGGTCCGAGCACCCAGCCGACGACGGCGGCGAGCTCCAAGGTGGCCCGGGCCGCGAGGAAACCCACCACCCAATGGCTCAGCCCGTCCAGCGGTCGAAAGGACCGGGAGCCGACCCCCCGCGCCATGCCACCGCCCGCGTCGTCCCCGAATGCCATACCGCCGATCGGACAAGGTGACGCCTTTCCGAAGCGGGCACCACCGGGGCTGCGGCTCACCCTGACCGCCGCCGGCATCGCCCTCGAAGCCGTGCGGCGGGGCCCGGCTCGACCCGATGGCGGCCCGGCGGCGGCCGCCGACGTCCTGCCCTGGGCCGATGTCCTCGACGTCCGCTCCTGGCCTTGGGGCGGCGACGACGAGGCAGAGGGGGTGCTGCTCATCGCCCGGACCAC
>DAPKRP010000287.1:0-2070 GCA_031800515.1 Polyangiaceae bacterium LLY-WYZ-14_1
CTCACCACCCGCCGGGCGCGCCGGGGAGAGGTCGCTGGGTCCCCCGGGGACCCCATCGTCTGGGTCGAGGCCCGGGGGGCCAACGTCCGGGACGCCGACGGCAACGTCTACGTCGACCTGACCTCTGGCTTCGGCGTCACCACCCTCGGGCACGCCCACCCCCGGGTGGTCGAGGCGGTCCGCCGCCAGGTCGGGCGCCTGATGCACGCCTTGGGGGATCTCCACCCCTCCGACGCGAAGGTGACGCTCCTCGCGGCCCTGGCGGAGCTCGCCCCGTTTCCGGACGCACGGGTCATCCTAGGCGCTCATGGAGCCGACGCGGTCGAGGCCGCCCTGAAGACGGCGGTGCTCGCCACCGGCCGGACCGGGGTGCTCGCCTTCACCCCCGGCTACCACGGTCTGTCCTACGGGGCCCTCGGGGTCACCGGCTATCAGGAGGCCTTCCGTCGACCGTTCCTGCGGCAGCTCAACCCCGAGGTGGCCTTCTGTCCCTACCCACGGCGGGGGCGGGCGGACCGATCCGAGGCCCTCGCGCGGACCGTGGCGACCTGGGACGAGGCGACCCGCCGCTGGGGAACGCCCCCGGGGGCGATCCTGCTCGAGCCGATGCTCGGTCGTGGCGGCGTCGTCGAGCCCCCCGCGGGCTTCCTCGAAGACCTCGGGGCCCTCGCCCGGGACCGGGGGGCCCTGCTCGTAGTCGACGAGATCTTCACCGGCCTCGGGCGGACGGGGGCGATGATGCTGAGCGTCGCCGAGGGGGCTTCGCCAGACCTCGTCTGCCTGGGAAAGGCCCTCGGAGGCGGGATGCCGATGAGCGCCTGCCTCGGCCGGGCCGAGGTCATGGCCGCCTGGGGTGACCCGACGGGCGCGGCGATCCACACCGCGACCTTCCTCGGACACCCGCCGGCCTGCGCCGCGTCCCTCGCCGCCCTCTCCACCCTGCGGGAAGAAGGCCTCGACGCCCGGGCCCGGGCCCTCGGGGATCGGGCCCTCGCCCGGCTCCGGGCAGGGCTCCCGGAGCTCGCCGAGGGGGACCGGGTCCGGGGCCGCGGGCTCGTCCTCGGCGTCGAGCTCGGGGAGGCCCGCCGCACCCTCCGGGCGGTGGCCCACCTGCTGGACCGGGGGTTCCTCGTCCTTCCGGCAGGCCCGAGTGCCGAGGTGCTCCAGCTGGCTCCTCCCCTCACCATCTCCCCGGCGCTCCTCGACCAGGCCATCGATGCCGTGGTCGCGGTGGTCCAGGGCCTCCCGCATCCGGGAGCTCCGGCATGACCGACCCCACCGCCGCCGGCGTGCCCGGGGACGACCTCGACCAGGCCATCGCCCGTGCCCTCCCGGAGCTCGCCGGCCGACCTGACCCGGCGCGGCGGGACGAGCTTCTGACCCGCCTCCTCGCCCGACAGGCCCGGGAGGTGGCGCCCTACGGCCGTTTCGTCGCCGCCCGGGGAGCGCCCGACAGCGGCGGAACGGCGCGGCCCGACGACTTTCCCGCGCTGCCCACGGACGCGTTTCGATTCGCCCGCATCGCCCGTCACCCCCCGGAGGAGGACCTCCGGGTGTTCCGAACCTCGGGTACCACCTCTGGCGCTCGGGGGGCCCATCCCTTCCGGACCCTCGCCCTCTACGACCTGGCGGCCCGCCTCGAAGCGCGCCGGGCCCTCTTTCCCGACCCGACGCCCCGCTACCGAATGCTGCTCCTCGCTCCCTCGGCGGAACGGGCGCCGGACTCCTCCCTGTCCTACATGCTCGCCCGCTTCGCCGATTGGTTCGGTCTCGGGTCCGCCCGCTGGCTCGTCGAAGGCGACCAGCTCGACCTCCCGGGGCTCGTCGAGGGCGTCTCCGCCGGGCCCGAACCGGTGGCCCTGCTGGGCACGTCCTTCGCCTTCGTCCACGCCGAGGACGGCCTGGGGGACACCGCTCTGCCCCCGCTCCCCCCGGGCAGCCGGGCGATGGTGACGGGGGGCTACAAGGGTCGTTCTCGAAGCGTCGAGCCCCGGGCCCTCCGGCGGATGATCGCCCGCCGCTTCGGTCTCCCGGAGAGCCAGGTGGTCACCGAGTACGGGATGACCGAGC
>DAPKRP010000288.1:0-1828 GCA_031800515.1 Polyangiaceae bacterium LLY-WYZ-14_1
GGTGCCGCCGAGGCGGTCCGAGGCCTCGAGGACGACGACGTCCCGCCAGCCGTCCTGCCGCATCCGGATCGCCGCGCAGAGGCCGGCGAAGCCGGCGCCGATGATCACGACGTCGTGGACGTGGGGCGGGGTAGCAGCCGAGGGCCCATCCCGCCCCGCTTCGACCCCCTCGGCATCCAAGGGACGCATCCGCAGCGCCTCACCCTAGCAGGCTGATATCCTGACGTCGGACCATGGATCGTGACGACGTGGACGCGCCGGCGGTGCGGGTCGAAGGCCAGGGTGCGGTGCGAACCGTCGTCCTCGCCCGGCCGGAACGACGCAACGCGGTAGACCGGCGAACCGCCGAGGCCCTCGCCGACGCCTTTCGCCGGCTCGACCAGGACCCCGCCGTCCGGGCCATCGTCCTCTTCGGCGAGGGCGGTACCTTCTGCGCCGGGGCGGACCTCCGGGGGATCGACGAGGGCACCCCGAACCGGGTCGCCCCGGAGGGGGATGGGCCGATGGGCCCGACCCGGCTCGAGCTCCAGACGCCGGTGGTGGCGGCGGTCGCCGGGCACGCCGTCGCCGGGGGCCTCGAGCTCGCGATCTGGTGCGACCTTCGGGTGGTGGAAGACGAGGCCGTCTTCGGGGTGTTCTGCCGCCGCTGGGGGGTGCCTTTGGTCGACGGCGGGACGGTCCGGCTGCCCCGGCTCGTCGGCCTGGGTCGCGCCCTCGACCTCATCCTGACCGGGCGCGCCGTCGACGCCGCCGAGGCGCTCCGCATCGGTCTGGCGGACCGGGTCGTCCCCCGGGGGCAGGCGCGCCCCGCCGCCGAGGCCCTGGCCGCCGAGATCGCCCGGTTCCCCCAGACCTGCCTGCGGAACGACCGGGCGAGCGTCTATGCCGGCCTGGACCGGCCCCTCGCCGCGGCCCTGGCCGAGGAGACCCGGCTCGGGCTCGAATCCCTGGCCTCCCCGGAGATGGCCGAGGCGGTGGGCCGTTTCGTCGCCGGGGCGGGCCGCGGCGGCCGCTTCGACGATTGAGGCCGGACCGCCGCCGACGGCGTCGTATCGGCTGCGCGGCGACCGGAGCGTTATTCTGAGCGACCCTCTTCAGTCGGCGTACTTGACGCTGCAGCCGTAGGGGGTCGTGGACGAGGGGTTCGGGGCGCGACCGGCGAGGAGCGCCCGGACGGCGTCGGCGACGTGGTTGTCCGGGTCGTCGTCCCGCCCGTAGGCGTCGTCGTCGATCGCTCCGGCGTAACGGACCTTCCCCTGGCCATCGATCACGAACATGTGGGGAGTCGTGCGGGCGCCATAGCGCCGGCCGACCTCGCCCGAGGGGTCCTGGAGGATCGGGTAGGGGATGGACTCGGCGGCGCGCCAGCGCCGGCTGGCCGCCGGGGTGATGAAGTTCGACGAGTCGATGGCCATCCAGACGACCTGGTCGCCGGGGAGGGCCGCGGCGAGGTCGGTCATCGTGTCCGCGTCGTAGTGGCGCTTGACGAAGGGACACTGGGGGTTCGTCCACTCGAGGACGACGATCTTGCCGCGCAGGCTTTGGAGCCGGTGGCGCTGCCCGTCCTGGTCCCGGAGGGTGAAGTCGGGGGCGGTCTGTCCGACCTCCACGCCGGTAGCCTGGGCGGCGGCGGGGGTCTGCCGGAAGGGGCCACCGGCGGCGAACAGCACGGCGACGGCCAGTCCGCCGACGGCGACGGCGGCCAGGCCGGCCAGGGCGCGGGCCAGATGCCTTCGTCTCCGGGGCGCCGGCTCGGGACGGGTGAGGCGGGCGGGCTCGGCGTTCGATGGGCGCGGCGGGGTCGTCTTCATGATCGAGGTCTCTCGGT
>DAPKRP010000289.1:0-5982 GCA_031800515.1 Polyangiaceae bacterium LLY-WYZ-14_1
GGTGAGCCACCGACGGATGCGCCGCACCGTCGCCTGGGAGAGGGGATTCAGCTCGAAGAGGACGGCGAAGTAGACCCGACGGCCCGACTGACGACGCCAGAGGGAGGGCGTTCCGACGGGAAATCCCCTCGCCACGACGCAGGCGTCGAGCACCGCGGCGAGGCCGTCGGCCCGCAGGGTCACCTCCCCCCCGGGGTCCCGGCGTTCCACCCGCCAGGCCTCCTCCCAGAGGTCGTAGGTGATGCGACACATGCGGGCGGCGAGGGCGATGGTCCGACCCCCGTCCGCGGCGCGGGCCCAGGCCCGCATCAAGACGGTCTGACGGAGGCCGTTGCCCAGCTTCTCCCGGACCCCCGGCCGGTCCGCCAGATCCCGAGCCGAAAAGGTCAGGCGAGGGACGCCCTCGTCGCTGAACCCGACCCCCAGGCGACGCACCGGGACCGGCTCTTGCCCCGCGGCCGGCGGGGTCCCCGGGAGGCCTACCGCCAGGGATGCAAGGAGAAGAGCGGCCAGCGCCGCCACCCCCGGAAGCGCCCCTCTCGCGCCGACTGGACGGCGGCTCATGGTTCGAGGAACCCGACGACCGTCGACAGGCCGAGCTTCACCAACCCGACCTCCGTGTCGATCCGGAGCCCCAGGTCGAAGGTGAGGTCGACGGGGATCCGGGAGGCGCCGTCGAATCCAGGGATGGCAACCCGCAGGTTCTGGCGGGAGACCAGGGCGTAGAGGCCGGCGCCGAGATAGGCGTCGACGGCCCGGAGCGCACCCCATTCGCCCCGGAACAGGGGAAAGACGTACTCGAAGTCGAGGCGACCGGCGACCTCCTCGATGCGTTGCTCTGAGATCGCCGTGCCAAGGATGTTCGGCGCCGGTCGCCGGTCGATGTTCATCTCCAGCACCCGGGAGGGAATCAAGTCCGTGAGATCGGCGATATAGAACTGAAGAAAAAAGGGCGCTTCCCCGAAGACAATGCCACCGAAGAGACGGATGTGAAAGCTGCTTCCCAGGGGAAGTGGAATGCTCTGAGACAGGGAACCCTGAAGCCGCAGAAAATCGTAGTCGCTACCGAAGACCCGATTCCCCAGGTCCGCGGCCACCCGAACGCCGGTCCCCCGGGTCGGGCGAACGGGGTCGTCCCGACGGTCGAAGATCAGGCGAAACCGCAGCATGGATAAGACGCTGCGGCCATCCAGGATCGAAAACTCGATGAGGACCGTCTCGTCACCCCGACGCTCGCTGGCGGCCGCGGGAAGGCGGCCTACGTCGACCAGCTCGGTCTGGACGTCGACCTCGATCCGAGAGAATCGGCTGACCTCCAGGCCGCCGCCGAGGGACAGGCCATACCGTCGATAGTCGACGACGGCGTTCTCCGCTTCGATGTCATCGTCCTCGGGTCGGACGGCGACCAGGGGGTCGTCGCCGAAGAACTCGAGGGCATCGTTCAGGAACAGGTTCGCCTGGAAGGACACCCGGCTGCCGAACAGAAACGGGTCGATCAGGTCGATGTTCACGCCCCACTGCAGGGCGGACACGAGGGTGGTCGCCCCCAGGGAAAGCCCCTGGCCGAAAAGGTTGCGCTCCGCGATGGACAGGCCGAGGTAGGGGGCGACGTTCGGCGTCTCGTCCCCCGTTCCCCGCAGCCCCTGGCTCACGCCGAAGACCAGCTGCCGGAGGACCAGGGTGTTTCGCTCCGAGACCCGGACGACCAGGATGACGCGTCCACGACCGCTCCCTCGGCGAAGGGAGAGGGCGACCTCGTCGAACCACCCGGTCCCGAGCAGCCGCCATCGGATCGCCTGAAGGGAGGGATCGTCGACGTCCAGCACGTCCCCGGCGTCCAGGGTGACGAAGCCCCGGATGACGTGCCGCTGGGTGGCGGCGTTCCCGACGATCTCCACCCCTTCGAGGAGGTAGCGGATCGCGTCTTCTTCATCGCCCTCATCCCCCGCAGGCCGGGAGAAGGTCAGGGGAGCCGGCGGGGCGGAGGCCGCCGCTGGGTCGACCTCGGCCGCCGCCTCAGCCGCCTCGGTGGGGCCGCGCCGCGGCGCCGGGGAGCCATCGGACCGCGGCGCGTCCGCGGCATCCGCGTCGCCTTCCGCGTCCGCTTCGGCCTCCGCCATGACCGCCTCGGCATCCTCGGGGACCGGGGCGCTCCGGCGTCCCGGATCCACGCGCTCCTCCTCCTGCGCCACAACCCGAGGGACCAGCGCCGGCCACGCCAGGGTCAGGACGAGAAGAAGCCGCCACCAGGGCGCGGAGACCGCGATCGTCGGCCGGGGCCAGCGCACCGCCGCAGCCTACTGGGCTGGCGCCGATCAGGGGAAGATGCCGCGTTCTTCGTAGGCGACCTTCAGGTTTTCGAGGGCCTGATAGTAAGCGGCAAGGCGAAGGTCGATGCGTCGGTCCCGGGCGACCTGGGCGACCCGCTGGTAGGTACGCACCATCGTCGTCGCGAGACGCCGGTCGACTTCATCGAGGTCCCAGAGCTCGCTGCGCTTGTTCTGGACCCATTCGTAGTAGCTGACGGTCACGCCGCCGGAGTTCGCCAGGATGTCCGGGATGATGTCGACCCCGCGCTCCCGAAGGATGCGCTCCCCGTCCGGGGTCACCGGGCCGTTGGCGCCTTCGGCGACGAGCCGGCAGTGGAGCACCCCGGCTTCCAGGGGGCCCACCTGATTCTCGAGGGCCGCCGGGACGAAGATGTCCGCCTTCGTCGAGAAGAACTCTTCCCGGCTGATCTCCGCCCCGGTCTCGTAGCCTTCGATGGAGCCGACCCGCTTGACGTGGTCCGTGAGCTTATGGGGATTGAAGCCTTCCGGATTGGCGCGATAGCCGGAGTGGTCCCCGACGGCCACGATGGACACGCCGAGCTTGTTCAAAAGCAGGGCAGCGTGACCGCCGACGTTCCCGAATCCCTGAATGATGGCCGTCTTGCCCTCGAGGTCGAAGCGGTGTTCCTTCGCCCATTCGATGATGCAATGAATGACCCCTTGCGAGGTCGCCTTGTCTCGACCCCGGGAACCACCGCAGGTCAGGGTCTTGCCGGTGACGACGCGGAGCTGGGCGTTCTTCGCGACGTGGCCCACCGTATTCATATAGGTGTCCATCATCCAGACCATCGTCTGGGCGTTGGTTCCGACGTCCGGAGCCGGGATGTCGTAGTCGGGACCGATGTTGGACCCCAGAGCGTGGGTGAAGCGTCGGGTGACCCGGCGCATCTCCTGGAAAGAATGCTCCCGGGGGTTCACCTTGACCCCGCCCTTGGCGCCGCCGAAGGGGATCTCCATGAGGGCGCACTTCCAGGTCATCATCGCCGCCAATGCCTTCAGATCATCCAGGCTGACGGTCTCGTGGAATCGGATCCCGCCCTTGTAGGGGCCGAGGAGGTTGTTGTGCTGGATCCGGTACCCCTTGAACATCCGGTGATGCCCATCGTCCATCTCCACGGGGAAGTGCACGATGAGCTCGTTCTTCGGCTGGGAGAGGATGCCGCTGATGTGCTCCGGCATGTCCAGGAGCCGACCGGCGTGGGCGGTGTAGCTCTGGATCGCGTCGAAGAAGCGGAAGGGCGGGGGACCGGAGGCTAGGCTGCCGTGGTCGCCGTTTGGATGATCGCTCCCCACGGGAGCCTCGTCGTCGTCGTCTCGTTCGTACATCGTCGTCGTGCCTCGCGGAGGCATCCCATCGGGTCTCGCAGCGACCCGCCTCAAGGTGGAACGGTCGGTAGATCGCACCCCGGTCTGGAACCGTCAACGACGGCCGGAGCAGCTCGTGCGGCCGCGCACGCTGCGGCGCAGACCCCTCCCCTGAAGTCGGCTTCGGGACTTGTTAGAGGGTGTCGAGGAATCTCAGCCCCAGTGGGCGAAGGCCCAGACGACGACGCCGGTCATCATCAGGGCGTCGACCCGGTCCAGGAGGCCTCCATGGCCGGGCAGTGCGGCCCCGCTGTCCTTCACCCCGGTCGACCGTTTCAGGAGTGATTCCCCGAGGTCGCCCACCTGGCCAAGGCTTCCCGCCAGCAGGCCGAGCCCCACCGCTTCGAGCAACGGGATGCTGGGAAGGTACCAGACGCTCGCCAGGACGGCGCCAAGCACGCTGCCGACCAGGCCCCCGAGGGAGCCTTCGAGCGTCTTGCCAGGCGAGATCAGCGGGGCTAGGCGGGTCCGCCCGAATCGCCACCCGGCGAAGTACGCCCCCGTGTCGCCGAGCCAGGCGAGCAGCATGGCGAGCAAGACCCAGGAACCCCCGCCGGGCATTCGGTGGAGGAGTACGAGGGGAGCGAGGAGGCCCCCGACGTAGACGGGTCCCGCGATGAGCCATCCCAGGCGAAAGGCGGCGGTCTCGACGGGTCGCGCGGCGGCCAGGGCGGTCAGCACCCCGCCGACGGCGAGCCCGGCAAGGAGCACTACCGGGGCGCCGGGGAACGGGTGAAGGATCACCGCGGCGACGGCGAGACTTCCCGCCACCCCGATCCTTTGTGTTATTCGATGGTCGGGGAGCGCCATGCCCATCAGCTCGCCGGAGGCGCCGGCGATGCCCGCCAGCACGATGAGCTCGAACACCCAGGACGGCGCCGCGTAGAGGGCCAGGAGGAGCAGCGGACCGAGAACGACGGCGGTCCCGACCCGCGCCAGCAGATTGCGAAGCCGGGGGCTCGTCGGCGCCGGGACCAGGGCGGGGGCCGAGCCGGTGGCGCCGTCCAGGGAAGCGGACCGGGCGCTCGCGTCGACGCCGCCGGGAGCGGCGGGAGCGGTGTCGTCCCCCCGGTCCCCCGCGCCGCCGGGAGACCGGGTCCCGCTGGGGGCGCTCTTCGGCTCGGGCCCGTCCTCCCCGGGTCGCTCGTCGTCGGGGCGCGCCGACGGTTCGGAGGAAAGGTTCACCGAGGTGATGCTATCAGAGGGTCGGTCGAAATAACCGACCGAGCCGCGAAGCCGAGGCGGCGTGGGCCGAGGACCCTGCCGCTGGGGGGTCGGCCGTCGTCAACCGGGATGGACGAGGGCTGGGTCCGGGTAGCCGGGCTCGTCGAGGAGCTCCTCCCGGGAGGCCCCGCCGGGCACCAGGCCGAACCGACGCTCCCGCTGCTGGTAGGCCTGGATCGCGGCGAACAGGTCCGACTCGTCGAACTCGGGCCAGAAGCGCTCGGTGAAATAAAGCTCGGCATAGGCGGCGCCCCAGAGGAGGAAGTTGCTGATGCGCTGCTCGCCTCCTGTACGGATGAGCAGGTCCACCGGTCCGGTCCGCATCGAAGGGAGACACCGCTCGAGAAGCCCCTCGTTGATGGTCGCCGGGTCCAGGGTTCCGTCCGCCACCCGCTGGGCGAGCGCGCGGGAGGCATCCGCCAGCTCCTCGCGCCCACCGTAGGACAAGGCGAGGGTCAGGCTCATCCCCTGGTGGTGGGCGCTCTCCTCGAGGAGAGGCTCGAGGACCCGGCGAACCGAGTCGGGCAGCCGCTCCACGCGCCCCACCGAGCGCAGGCGGATCTGATGGTCGAGGATCTCGTCCCGCTCGCTGACCAGGAACTCCCGAAGCAGCTCCATCAACGCCGCGACCTCGTGCTGCGGGCGGTCCCAGTTCTGCTCGCTGAAGGCGAAGAGGGTGACCGCCCGGATCCCCAGCCGGCGGCAGGCCCTGACGGTGCGCCGGACCGCGTCGCTGCCCCGACGGTGGCCATCGGTCCGGGGCTTCCCGGCCAGCTGGGCCCAACGCCCGTTGCCGTCCATGATGATGGCGATGTGGTCGGGCAGCCGTCTGAGGTCGACCAGAGACACGGGCAGGAGCGGGTACCATGGGGGCCGACGGGGGACAACGCGACCGGACGGGAAACGCGGGCTCGTCCGTCCCGGGGGCACCCGTCGGTCTGGGCGCCCGGAAGGTCGGTCCGGCGAGCACCGGTGCGCGTGGGATCGGTCCCGAAGGCCCGGCCAGGGGTACTAGAGTCGCCCCATGGCCGAGCCCCGCCGCGACCTCTACGCCATCCTCGGC
>DAPKRP010000290.1:0-1776 GCA_031800515.1 Polyangiaceae bacterium LLY-WYZ-14_1
CCTTTCTGGAACGCGCCGGCGCCCTGTAGCCCGAGCCCCCGCCCGAGCAGGGGGACTATTCCCGAGCGACCTCGGCGAGGGGGACGTTCAAGGTGAGGGGCGCGTCCTCGAGCCGGGCGGGCTGCTCCGTCGGCCCCTTCGACCGGGCATCCCGCAGATCGCTCAGCAGGGCGAGCTCCCAGGGGGTGCCCTCGTCCCGCCGGAACAGAAGGGCGAGGTCGGGCCTGCCGTCGATGGCGAAGTCCCCGAGCACCCAGCCGGACAGGCGTCCCGCGTTGGGCACCCACCCCGTCGGCACCACCGCCCGGGGGGCGGCGAAGGTGAAGGGCGCGCCACCGGGGAGGGCGACGAGCTCCCTGCCGTCGACGACGCCGACCAGGTCTTCCCGTTCGTCCCCGTCGACGTCGAAGGGGACCGGGTCGGTCAGCACCGGCAGCGCCACGGCGCCGCTGCCCGCCAGAGACCGGAGGGTGGCGGTTCCGCGCCCCCGGTCTTCGTCAGGGCCGAGGACGACCGAATAGCCCTCGGCGGTGACCACCACGAGGTCGTCCCGTCGGTCCCCATCGACGTCCATGGCGACCAGGTCCCGCCCGTCCCGGACGGGCAGGGTGAAGCGGCGGCCGTAGCGTCCTTCCCCGGTCCCCCCAAAGACGTCGAGCTGGGGGTCGTCCCCGGCCAGAGCGGCGAGGTCACGGATCCGGTCCCCGTCGAGGTCGACGGCGGCCATCGCGACGGCGCCGACGCCGGTGAGCAGGGTGTCCGTCTTCTCCGGAGCGGCGCCCCCCCGGAAGACGACGAGCTCCGAGCGACGCCGGGCCACCCCGCTCGCCCGATGGAGCGCCGCCAGGTAGGTCGTCGCCCCGACCCGTTCGATCAGATTTCGCACCTCGACGACGGGCACGTCCAAGAGCTCCCGGACCCCGCCGAAGCCCCCCGTCGCCTCCCGGGGGACGACGAACAGGCCGCCGGCGCGGACGTCCCCCCGGACGCCCTCCCGCCAGACGGGCACCACCAGGTCCGGGAGCCCGTCCCCGGTGACGTCCCCGACGGTGACCCGGGTGATGTGGCTCGCCTGGACCCCGGGCTCGGTGGCCGGCGCATCGAAGGTCGCCACCCGGAGGGGGCGGGGAGGGTTCCCCCGGAGGGCCAGCAGCAGGAGCCGATCCCCGCAGCCGACGGCGAGCTCGGGTCGCGGGTCCCCGACCAGGTCGACCAGAGCCGCGCTCGGGGCGGCGACCTCCGCCTCGCAGACGAAGGTGGTGGGGGTGGGTTCGCCACCCCGTCGGACGAGGGCGGCAAAGGGGGCCGACGGCCTGGCCTTGGCGGGCTCGGCGGCGGCCCCGTCGTCGCCATCCTCGGCCGCGGCGGGGGCGCCTTCGGCATCCCCGTCGTCGCTGCCATCGCCAGCGGCGGCGGCGGCGGCCCCGGCCGCGTCGCCGTCCCCCTCGTCGTCCGCCGCCTCGGCGGCGCCTTCGTCGTCCGGGGCGTCGCCCTCGGCGTCGGCAGGCTCGGTCTGGGTCCCCCGGGCGTCGTCGTCCCCGGCGGCGCCCTCCCGGGAGGCCGGGTCCTCCGCGTCCGATCCCGCTTCCCCGCCGGCCGGCGCGTAGCGGCTCGGGTCGCTCCCGGGGAGCGCCGCCGCCGCTCGGGCGCTCCGGTCGGCGGAGCCCTCGTCGACCGCCCAGGCGGGTTCGATCGGTGGCAGCGGGGTGGTCAGATAGGCGACCAGACCCAGCACGGCCCAGAGGCCGATCAGGAGCGCGGTGGCGCGGAAGATCC
>DAPKRP010000291.1:0-1994 GCA_031800515.1 Polyangiaceae bacterium LLY-WYZ-14_1
TGGAGAAACATCGGGGTACCATCCGGGGGGCGAACCGGCCCGACCAGCGGGGCGCCCTGTTCGAGGTGGTCCTTCCCGGCGCCCTCAGCCCGCCGGCGCCGGCCACCCCCCGACCCGAGGAGTAGTCCGATGCCCACCCGAGTCCTCGTCGTCGACGACAACGTGCACCTCGCCGAGAACCTGGCCGAGATCCTCGCCGACGAAGGCTACGAGACGGTGGTGGCGGATGGTCCGGCGCAGGCCCTCGAGCAGGCCCGGTCCGGCTTCGACGTCGCCATCCTCGACGTGAGGATGCCGGGGATGGACGGCGTCTCCCTCTTCGGCGAGCTCCGCCGGGATCACCCGACGGCGACCTACCTCCTGATGACCGCCTTCATCCGCGACGAGCGCCTCGCCGAGGCCGTCGATCAGGGGATCGGTACGGTGCTGCCGAAGCCCGTCCCCATCAGCTCCCTCCTCGCCCACCTGCCGCACCCGGGCCGGGACCAAGACGGGGTCCTCATCGTCGAGGACGAAGCCAGTCTCGCCGAGGCCCTCGTCGAGCTGCTCCGGGCGGAGGGCTTCCCCGCCCGGGCGGTGGGGTCCCTGGCGGCGGCCCGGCGCGCCCTCGACAAGAGCCGCCCCCGGGTGGTCGTCTGCGACGTGCGCCTGCCGGACGGTGATGGGGCACACTTCGCCGGCGAGCTCTCGGAACGAACCGGCCTGGGGGTGGTGGTGATCACCGCCTTCGACGCGGAACAGGCCCGGGCCGCGGCGGCCCACGGGGAAGCGGACCAGACTCCCCGCGTGCTCACCAAACCGTTTCCGCCGGAACGGCTGATCGCCACCCTCGCGGAGCTGTCTTCGGGTGCCGATTCGAACTCCTACACCGATTGAATCCCCCTCCGCCGACGGGCCGGTGGGCGCTGGGCTGGGAAGCGGCCTGGGCGACGGGAACGAGCTCCTCGGCTCCGATGGTCCTTCCCTCGACCGGGCCCCGCGGGTGCTCATCGTCGAAGACAACGAGCCTCTGGCGGAGAACGTCGCCGAGCTCTTCCAGGAGCTCGGGGCCGAGGCGTCCATCTGCATGGATGCGGACGCGGCGTTGGACCGGGCCGCCCGTTGGACCTTCGACCTCGCGGTGGTCGACGTGCGCCTTCCGAGAGGCGTCCGCGGGGTCGACCTGGTGCCGGAGCTCCGGGCCCTCTCCCCGGACGGCGAGGTGATCGTGGTGACCGGGAACGCGACCCTCGACACCGCCATCGCCGCGGTTCGGGAAGGCGTGTTCGCCTACGTCCAGAAGCCCTTCGACCCGGACGACCTCCTCGCCCTCGGGGAACGGGCGCTGACCCAGGTGCAGCTCCGCCACGAGCGCGCCGCCCTGGCCCGGGAGCTGGCCCGTTCCGAGGCGCTCTACCGCGGCGTCGTCGAAACCGTCGACGCCCTGATCGTCGCCCTCGACCGGGACGGCCGCATCGCCTTCGCCAACCGGGCGGCGGCGGAACGCATCGGGCGGCGGGCCGCCTCCCTGGTCGGGGTGCCCTTCCCGGAGGCCTTCGCCCGGGGCCCGGACCGAAACCGACTCCGCAAGGCCTACCAGGACGCCCGGGCAGGCCGGCTCGCCCCCAACCTCGAGCTTCGGGTGCCGCGGGAGGGACCCTCGAACGGCGGGGAACCGGGGGACTCGGACGCCGTCGTGATCTGGACCCTGACCCCCCTCCGCAGCGAGACGAAGGGGCCGCCCCTGGTGCTCGCCGCGGGGGCGGACGTGACGGCGCGCCGGGACCTCGAGCGACGGGCTGCGGAGAACGAGGCCATGGCCGCCATGGGGGAGCTCACCACCGGCCTCGCCCACGAGATCCGGAACCCCCTGAACGCGGCGAAGCTCCAGCTCGAGCTCCTCGGCCGGCGGGCTCGGAAGCTCGACCCGGTGGGCGGTCAGCTCGATGGGCCGGTCCGTATCGTCAAGGACGAGCTCGGCCGGCTCTCCCGACTGGCGGAGGAGTTCCTGAGCC
>DAPKRP010000292.1:0-2576 GCA_031800515.1 Polyangiaceae bacterium LLY-WYZ-14_1
GGTCTTCCCAGCTGCAGCGGAGTCGGCTCATCCCGAGGTCGAGGCGCCCGTCGTTGTCGACGTCGACGAGGACCGGGTGGAGCTCGTCTTCCGCGTACTCGAGCCCCCGGGCGGCGCTTTCCTCGGTGAAGGTCCCGTCCCCTTGGTTGACGTGGAGCATCGTGCGATCGCTCTGGGGATAGTCCGGGTGGGCGATGGTTCCGATCACGAGGTCGAGGTCCCCGTCGTTGTCCAGGTCCCCGAACTGGCAGCCGAACCCGTTGCCGCCGATCGGGGGTGGAAAGGTGGTGCCGCCGAGGCGGACCGGGTTGCCGGTCTCGTCCTGGACCCCGCCGATGCCCCGCAGGGTGGCGTCGACCCCGGCGGAGACCCCGATGTCGACGAAGGTGGCATCGCCGGGCCCGGAGGAATCGTTGCGCCAGAGCAGGTTGTGCTCCCAAAAGCGCGGAGGAGACCCGGCGGCGGGTCGGCCGGGGCCGTAGTTGTTGGCGAAGATGTCCAGGTCGCCGTCGTCGTCGACGTCGCCGACGGCGACGCCGTAGGTCGGGCGTGCCGTGCCGGCCAGGGCATCGTCCTGGGCGACGGTCATCGGGTTGGTCTGGCTCGGGAGGTCCTGCCGGCGGAAGCCCCCGGCGCCGTCCCCGAGGTAGAGCTGGTCCGGGTCGCCGAAGCCCCGGGCGGTCTGGAGGCTACCGCCGGCGTCCAGGACGCCGGCGCGCCAGTGTCCGATGTAGAGGTCGAGGTGCCCGTCGCCGTCGAAGTCGCCGAAGGCGCCGGCGGCTTGTTCCTCGTAGGCGCCCTCGGTGATCTCGACGGAGGCGAGGCCGGGGTCGGCGACGGGGGTGAACCCGCCGCTCCCGTCGTTCAGGTAGATGCCCGGCTCCCCCCGGGACCGCCCGCTCTGGCCGGCGAAGAGATCCTGGTCCCCGTCGCCGTCGACGTCCCCGAACACGCCGAGCGCCATCGGCGCCGATGCCAGCCCACTCTGGGCGGTGGCGTCGGCGAACCGGAAGGGGGTGGCCCCCTCGTCCTCCCCGGCCAGGTTCCGGGCCAAGGTCGGGCGGAGGGGCTCGGCGGTCACCGGGATGGTCACCAGGTCGTCCCAGCCGTCTCCGTCCAGGTCGACGACCATGCCGCGTCCGTCGACCAGCACGCCCTCGAGGCCGCTGTCCTCCCGCGGGATCTCTCGGAAATAGGGCGCCGTCGGGGCGACCGGGTCCCCGGGCCGGACCGGCCCTTCGTGGGACCATGGTCCGGAGAGCACCCGGCTCCCGTCGTCATCATCGTCGTCGTCGTCCCCCATCGGCGCCATGTCGTCGTCGTCGTCGTCGCCGGGCATGCCGTCCCCGTCGTCCCCGCAGCCCCCGGCGAAGATCGACAGGGCCACGGCGACCACAGCGAGGCTCGGCCACCAGGGAAGGGAACGCCGGAGCGAGAGGAGCGTCGTCGGGGTCAAGGAAGCGCGCATGGCGGCAGAGCCTACGGCCTCCCCGGCGCCGGCGAAACACCGGGGGTGCCTCCTGGGGCCGGGACGGGGGGCCTCTGTTCTCGGGAAGCGGGCGACCCCAACCCTCCAGATGATGAGCAGCGCACGGGTAGCCCTGGTCACCGGGGCGAATCGCGGGCTCGGCCTGGCCTTCGTCGACCGGCTCCTCGCGGATGGCAGCGTCGGCACCGTCGTCGCCACCTGCCGGCATCCGGAGCGGGCGGCCGCCCTCCAGGACCGCCGGGGCGCCGCCCAGGGCCGCCTCGAGCTGGTCGCCCTGGACGTCGCCGACGAATCCTCCGTGCGCTCCGCCGCGGAGACGGTCGCCGCCCGCCATCCGAGGCTCCACCTCGTGCTCAACGTCGCCGGCATCCTCCACGCGGGGGAGCTGGTCCAGCCGGAGAAGAAGCTCGACCAGGTCGACCCGGCGGCCCTCGCCCGGGTCTTCGCGGTCAACGCCTTCGGGCCGCTGCTGGTCGCGAAGCACGTTCAAGGGCTCTTGATCCACCCGGACCGCAGCGTCCTCGCCAACCTCTCGGCGCGGGTGGGGAGCATCGGCGACGACCGCCTCGGGGGCTGGTACGCCTATCGGGCGAGCAAGGCGGCCCAGAACATGTTCACCCGCAACCTCGCCATCGAGCTCGGGCGTCGCCGGGGCGGCCCGATCGTCGTCGCGCTCCATCCGGGCACCGTCGAGACGGAGCTTTCCGCCCCGTTCCGGCGGAACGTGCCGCCGGAGAAGCTGTTCTCACCGGATCGGGCGGCGCGTCAGCTCCTGGAGATCTGTGACTCCCTCCGTCCGGAGGAGTCGGGCTCCTTCTTCGCCTGGGACCGGCAGCCCATCCCCTGGTGAGCTCGGAAGACCCTACCCGGCGCTCGGGAGCAGGTCGGTCCAGCCGGCGGTCTCGAAGGACAGCCAGCCGACGAAGCCCGCGTAGAGGGCCAGGAGCCCCACCGCCTCCCGCCGGGTCAGGCAGACGCTCGTCCGCATCGCCGTGAACAGGACGATCGTCGCCAGGGTCAGGAACCCCATGAGGGGCGCCGCCACCCGGAAGTCGATGGGCGCGGTCCCCACCACCAGAACCCCGAC
>DAPKRP010000293.1:0-8559 GCA_031800515.1 Polyangiaceae bacterium LLY-WYZ-14_1
GTCGTCGTCGTCGCCCTCGTCGTCGGCCGCGACGGCGGGGACCGGGCGAGGCCGCCGCCCGTTCCGGCCCGAGCCGGGTGGCGAGCTGCCGGCGGCTCTTCGACGGCAGGTCGAGGCTGTCGAGGAGCGTGCTCCGCCCGCCCGGGGCGGCCTCGGGCTGCGGGGCGGCGGCGAGCTCGGCGGCGATGCCTTCGAGCAGATCCACCCGGAGGAGCAGCCCGGCGACGCGCTCGTAGCCGAAGCGCCGCGCCCAGCCCGGCCCGTCGGGAACGGCGCCGGCGTCGAGGACGGGTTCCTCCGGCACCCCGGGGGGCGGGCGCAGGCCGGCGGCGACGGCGACGAGCACCGCGCGGCGGTCGAGGGCCCGATGCCGGAGGGCGTCCCGGACGTGGAAGGTCCGTGCCCCCCGGACGATGCCGCCGCCGTCCTCGAGCCGCGCCCGATCGGCGGCGTCCATCGCGTCCCACTGGGGGTCGAGCTCGTCCCGGGGGGCGATGCCGAGGCCCCGGGCCAGGCCGTAGGCGAAGCCCCGGGCGGCCGCCGAGCGCAGGCCGAGGGCGTCGAGGCGGGCGCCCCCGGAAGCCTCGACCACCAGGTCCCGGCCGAGGGCGACCAGCCGGCGTTCCAGGCGCCGCCGCTCCCCGGCGGTCAGGTCGTCGGCGTCGAGGAGTGCCACCCCGGGGGCGAGGAGGTCGTCGGAGGCGACCAGCCGGCCGACGGGCACCCCCTCGAAGCGCACCACGCCGTCCCGGGTGACGGGCAGGGCTTCGTGGGTGGCCTCGACCGCCCGGTGGACGAAGCGGGCGAGGTCGTCGCCGGGGAGCTCGGGCCGGGGCTGGTCGTCGTCCGGGGGCCCGAGCGGGACGGCGCGCGTCGCCGGCGATCCCTCCGCCGCCGGCCGGGGGGCGGCCCCGGGAGTGTCGTCCGGGGTGGGCCTCGTCTCCGCCCCCGGGGGCTTCGGCGCTCCCGAGGGGGTCGGCGAAGCACCGGGTCCCCCCGCGGTCGGGGTCACCAGATGGCGGAGCGCGGCGAAGGGGCCGTGGGGGTCGAGGGGGGCGTCGTCCCCACGACCACTCGTCCCCGTGGGGCCGTCCAGGGCGGGGTCCGGCGGCCCGCGCCGCTTCCGTTGGCCGGCCGCGTCGCGGGCTCGGGCCTCGGTCTGGCCGGCGACCCCCGCGGCGTTGGGCGGACCCCGGCGCCGGGGCCGCCGCCCGGTCCGGGCCCCGGCCCCCCCGGCGCGCTCGACGAAGCGTTCGACCAGCCGCTCGTGGAGGGCGTCCCCGAGGGCGTCCTCGAGGGCTCGAGTCCGGCCCTGCCAGTGGGTCGGGTCGTCGAGCCAGCCGGCCCGGTGGCTCACGTAGGTCCAGGTCCGCACCGCGCTGAGCCGCGCGGTGAGGGCGTCGATCCCCCCGCTTAGGCTGTCGACCCGGCGGATCTGCCGGTCGAGCCAGGCCGGGTCCAGGCGGCCCTCCGGGCGCCCGGTGAGCTGGAGGAAGATCTCCCGCAGCAGCCGGGCGTGCTGGTGGAGCAGGAGCTTCCGGAAGTCCGGGATCTGGCAGACCTCCCAGAGCAGGGCGACCGCCGCCGGGTCTCCGAGGCGGGCCCGGACCGCCGGGTCCCGGGCGAGCTCGGACAGCGCCTCGAAGTCGTCGGCGTGCTCGACCCGGCTCAGGGCCGGGTGGCCCGGCGGTGCCCGCAGGCTGTCGAGGAGCGCCTCGACGCTGCCGAAGTCGAGGTCGTCGTTCCGCCAGACCAGCCGTTCGACGGGGCGGAAGCGGTGCCCTTCGATCGCTTCGATCACCGGGAAGGCCAGCGCGCCGGCGTCTTTCAGGGTGCCGAAGGTCCCGTCGTTGACGTGGCGGCCGGCCCGGCCAGCGACCTGGGCCAGCTCTTCGATGCTCAGGGGCCGGGATTCCCGACCGTCGAACTTCCGCAGACCGGCGAAGGCGACGTGGTCGATGTCCAGGTTGAGCCCCATGCCGATCGCGTCCGTCGCCACCAGGTGGTCCACCTCGCCCGCCTGGTACATCGCCACCTGGGCGTTCCGCGTCCGCGGGGAGAGCGCCCCGAGGACGACCGCCACCCCGCCCTGAAGGCGGCGCAGCCGCTCGGCGAGCTCGTAGACCTGCTCGGCGCTGAAGGCGACGACGGCGCTCCGGGGAGGGAGGCTCCGGAGCGAGCGGGGCTCGGCGTAGCGCAGCCGGGACAGCCGGCGGAAGCGGAGCCGCTCCGCGGTGGGCACCAGCGTCTCGATGACCCGTCCCATCGTGTCCGCCCCGAGAAACCAGGTCTCCTGACGACCCCGCGCCCCCAGAAGCCGCTGGGTGAAGACGTGGCCCCGGTCCCGGTGGGCGGCGAGCTGAATCTCGTCGACGGCGAGAAAGTCGACGGCGCGGTCCAGGGGCATCGCCTCCGTGGTGCAGACCCAGTAGGCGGGGCGCTTCGGGATGCGCTTTTCCTCGCCGGTGACCAGGGCGACGGCGGCCTCGCCGACGATGCCGGTGACCCGGTCGTAGACCTCCCGGGCCAGGAGGCGAAGGGGCAGGCCGATCATGCCCGTCGGGTGCTCGAGCATCCGGCGAAGGGCGCGGTGGGTCTTGCCGGTGTTCGTCGGGCCGAGGGCGGCGACGACCCGCCCCGCGTCGGCCCCGGGACGACGGCGGCTCATGGTCCACCGTATCACGCCGTCTCCAGCGCCTACCCACCCGGAAGTGCGCGCCTACATGTTCGGCATGGACGGCGCGTCGCTCACTCCGGAGCCGAGCTGGGAGCTGCGCTGGTTCGTCGACGGCGAGCCACCCGCCCCCCTCTTCGCCAGCTTCCAGCGGTCCCCCGAGGCGACGGACGCGGAGGACCGGGTCGACCGGTACCTGCGCCTCGGGGAAGGCGGGCAGCTCGTCGGCATCAAGATCCGAGAAGGACGCTTCGAGCTCAAGGGGCGCCACGCAGAGATCTGCCCCGTCGAGATTCTGCCCACGGTCCACGGACGCCTCGAGCATTGGACCAAGTGGAGCGTGGAGGCCGCGGGGGGCCTGGCCGCCTTCCCGGAGACCGCCTGGGTCCCGGTGCGGAAGCGCCGGTCGACGCGCCTCTGGTCCCTCGATGGCAGCGGCCGGGCGACCCCCGTCGACCAGGGGGATCGGACCCGCCTCGCCCAGGGTGCCCTGGCGGAGCTCACCCGTCTGGAGCTGGGGGGCCGGCAGGCTTGGACCTTCGCCGTCGAAGCCTTCCCCGCCGCCGAGGTCGCCGCCGCGGGCGCCCTGGAGGTCGCCCGGCAGATGCTCCGAGGGACGCCCATCGCGCTGAGCTTGGCCCAGGCGGCCTCCTACCCGTCGTGGCTCGCGCGGCGGGGTTGACAGGGTCCGCCGGGGGGCGTTTGGTCCCGCCATGCTCTCCCTGGATCTCTCCGGCAAGCGGGCCCTGGTCGCCGGGGTCGCCGACGACGGCGGCTTCGGCTTCGCCATCGCGAAGGCGCTGATGGAGGCCGGGGCCACGGTCTGCGTCGGCAGCTGGCCCCCCGCCCTCGGCATCTTCGAGACGCTGCTCCGCCGGGGGAAGCTCGACGCGTCGCTTTCCCTGGCGGACGGCTCCAAGGGGAGCTTCGAGCGCATCTACCCCCTGGACGCGGAGTTCGACGTCCTCGACGACGTGCCCGACGACCTGCGCCAGAACAAGCGCTACGTGGATCGCGGGGACTTCACCATCGACGGGATGGCCAAGGCCCTGGCGGGGGACTTCGGCACGCCCTGCCTCGACGTCGTGGTCCACGCTCTCGCCAACGGTCCAGAGGTGAAGAAGCCGCTCCTCGAGACCAGCCGCCGCGGCTACCTCGGGGCGGTGGGCGCCAGCAGCTATTCCTTCGTGTCCCTGGTCCAGCGCCTCGGGCCGCTGGTCCGGCCCGGGGGGTCGTTCTTGAACCTGACCTACCTGGCGGCGGAGCGCGTGGTCCCCGGCTACGGCGGCGGGATGTCGTCGGCGAAGGCGGCCCTGGAAAGCGACACCCGGCTCCTGGCCTTCGAGGCCGGGCGGAAGTGGGGCCACCGGGTCAACGCCATCAGCGCCGGCCCCTACGCGAGCCGAGCCGCCTCGGCCATCGGCTTCATCAAGCACATGATCGACTTCTACCGGGACAACACCCCGATCACCGGCGCCCTCGAGGCCGCCGAGGTCGGCACCGCCGCCGCCTTCCTGGCGAGCCCCCTCGCCCGCGGCATCACCGGCGAGGTCCTCCACGTCGACCGCGGCTACCACGCGATGGCCACTCCCGCCGACGTCGCCTCCCTGGTCACCGGCGGGCCGGATCAGCCGAACGGCTAGCCGTCGGTGGGCAGGCTTCGAAACCAGCGGTTGCGTGCGGCGCTGACCAGGGCGGCGAGCTCCCGCTGGTGGAAGAACGCCGGATACAGGGCGAGGACGCCGTGGGCGAAGACGCCGAGGCGCAGGGTGACCATCAGCGCGACGTGGAACCCGATGCCCATGGCGATGTAGAGCAGCCGAAATCGCCCCAACCAGCGGCGCCAGGAAGGCGTCCGGGCCCCCTTCGCCGGGTAGGCCGCCCAGTAGGAGAGCAGCACCAGGGGGCTCGAAAGCTCCCAGAACAACGTGGCGACGGTCATCACCTGGGTGATCGGGAATCCCCAGGACAGCCACTCCGGGGAGAAGCGGCTGAAGGTCGGGTCCCACATCACCAGGTAGACGGCGTAGGCCCCGCCCCAGGGCGTCCACCGGTCGTGGGACTTCGCGATCCCCGCCGACAGATAGAGCAGGAGGAGCTGGCCGATCAACAGGTAGCGGGGCCAGGCCGGCGCCTCCACCCAGGGGCGGTGAAAACGCCGTCGCCGGAGCCAGGCGTCCAGGGACCAGGTCGCCCCACACCGGGAGAACAAAAGGATGAGAAGCGCCCAGCGCAGCAGGATGTCGATCCCGACGTCGGACTTGGGCGACAGATGGCCGAGCTGGGCGGTTCCGAAGACCAGGACCGCGCAGCTGACCGGCGTCGCCAGGCCCAGAAGGAACGTCGCCGCCGCCGCCGTGGTGACGCCCCAGAGGACCCAGGCGCTCTCCGTCGTGGGCGTCCAGAACAGCCATGCTCCGGGTTGGGGTTCCGAGAGCTTTCCCAGCCCGCCCTCGGTGAAGGGCGCCCAGAGGTCGGGGACGAGTCCGAGATACCAAGCCTGGAGCAGGTCGAAGAGCAGCACCGCGCCCACCAACAGCCGGACCGCGGCGAGGGGGCCGACGGGCTCCCGCTGATCCCAGAACCGAACGTAGGCGGAGATCATCCGCCCCCGCCTGCCCCCGACGGCCCCGCGGCGGCCCTGGCCCAACGGGCCTCGAGCCGTCGCATCTGGGAACGGGTTCGGGTCTCCTGGAGGATGTAGTCGGACGGTTCCCTCGACCTTCCGGGGGCCGGCACGGTCAGCCTCTCCTGCTGCAGCCGGACCGCCTCGACCTCCGGCATCCGGCGCATCACCTGAGCGGCCACCCAGGTCGCGACGTAGCGGTAGTCCCGACCGCCCTTCTTGCCGGGGTTCAGGAAGTAGCGGACGCGGCGGTAGTCGAGCCGCCATTCGTCCCAGGTCCGGGCTGGGTCTCCCTGCCGATAGATCACCTCCCAGCGGGAATCCCGGTCCGCCCGATCCGCGCCATCCGCCCGGTCCCCGCGCCGGATCGCGATCTCCAGGCGCTGGGGGTGCCGGTGGGGCCTCGCGAAGAGTCGCCAGCGTTGCCGGAGCTCCAGGGGGTCGAGGACGGCGGTGTGCAGGGGGTCGAACACCCGGCCGCGGATCCGGGCGAAGGTCGCGGGCTCGTCGGGATCGATGTCGTCGAAGATCGCGACGAGGAGGGCCGCGGTGATGAGCGCCGCGCGAACATAGGCCCACCACGATGGATGGACGGGGTCGTCGTCGGTCCCCATGGAGGCCGATTACGCCGGTTGGGCCAGGGCGTCCAGGGCGGTGGGGAGGGGGAGCTGGATCCAGCCCTCTCGGCGGGCGGCCGGCCGGAGGGCGGCGGGGACCGGCGCGACCCGGCCGAGGGCGGCGGCCCGGGCGATGAGGGCGGCGACCAGGGCGTCGAAGACGTCGTGGTCGGCGACGAGGGCCTCCCGCTCCCCCGGGGTCAGGCGAAGCCACGGGGCCCGGTCCGCCAGGGCGGCCAGGCTCTCCCGGCGTCGCTCCCGGTGCTCGGCTCCCTTGTAGCTGCGGTGGGCCAGCCCCCAGACCCGGAGGGCGAGGGCGGGGTAGGTCTCGAAGATGCGGCCTGACGCGCCGCTCCGGTCGGTCACCTCGAGCCGGCGGAGGATCCCCTCGCAGCGCAGGGCGCAGAGGGCGATGCGGTCCGTCGAGACGCTGAGGGGCCAGCGGCCGAGACGCTCTCGGACCACCCGGTCCGTCGCCCGGAAGCGCAGGGCGTCCCGGAGCGCCGGGGTCCAGTCCCCCTGCCCGAGGAGGGTCGGCGCCGGGTGCGCCTCGGGCGAGCCCGCCTTCCGGGTTGGCTCCTTGACCGGGCCCCCGCCGCCGTCGCTTCCGGCGAGCAGCTCGACGAAGGCCCGGGGCCAGCCGAAGGGGGCGTCGATGCCGACGGCGTCCGCGGCCCGCGCCCGTTCCAGGATCCCGGCGTCGTCGAGCCCCAGGCCGAGACCCTCCACCCGGGCCTCCTGCCCCCGCCAGCGGAGGGCGCAGTGGCCGGTGTTGTCGGGCTGGGAGGCGAGGTCGACCCCGAGGGTCTGCATGGGCGGCACCATAGCCGGCCGGCGGGCCCCGGGGGCACCGCCGGGAAGGCCGGGAAGGCGGACGGGTGCTGCTACCCTGAACGGGAATGGACGCCCTGTTCTCGGCCCTTCCGTCGAGCCCGGTCTTCTGGGCGGTGGTCGCCCTGGTGCTCGGCGCCGTGGCCTGGGCGCTGCTCCAGCGGCTGCTGAAGCTGGCGTTGATGCTGGCCCTGGGGCTCCTGTGCCTGCTGATCTTCTTCGAGCTCACCGACACGGAACCCCCGGATGCCCTCCACGAGGCCCGGCGTCAGGTGGAGGACGGCGTCGCCGAGGGGGCCCGGAAGGGCGCCGAGGCGGCGACGGAGGGGGTCCGCTCCCTCGGGGGCAGCCTGCGAGACGCGGCGACCCGGGCGATCCGAGAGACGGCGGAGGACGACGCTCGGGAAGACGGGCCCTGATCCCCGATCAGGCGTCCTCGACCTCGAAGGTCATGCCCGCCGCCCGCAGCCGGTCGAGGAGCGTCGTCCCCATCGCCGTCGCCGGCGTCAGCACGCCGCCGCCGCCGGGGGCCGCGGGGAGCTTGTCCCCATCGAGGGCGAGGCACATCGCCGATTCGCCGAGCATCTTGGCGGTCTCTCCGTAGCCCGGGTCCTGGTTCCCGGCGACCTTGCCCCGCACCTCCACCCGCTGCCCGTCGGGTCCACGCCCCCGGCCGATGAGCCGGATGACGAAATACCCCGCCTGACGGGCGGCCTCGCTCGGGCCTTCCCCGGGGGCGGGCAGCCGCTTCTCGAGCTGCCGCCGGAGGGGCCCGACGGAGGTCGCCGCGAGGAACCCGCCCAGCCCGGCGGCGATGGCGGTGGCCCGGGCGAGCCCGGCGGGACCCTTCCCCGTGCTCATCACCTCGCTGTAGCGGAAGCCGTCGCCGAAGGACGCCCCCCGGAGGGCGATGGAACGGCGGACCACCCGGGTGTTGATCGCCGCCATGACGAAGGGGGCGGTCCACATGCCGAGGGCCTCGTCGAAGCGCACGCCGGTCTGGTCGGAGCCGTCGGGACCCTGCCGGGCGCCCTCCGGGTTCAGGGCATAGGGGTGGCCGAGGATGCGGCGCACCTCCCGGTCCCGCTTCGCCTCGTCCAGCAGGGCGAGCATGCTCGCGATGGTGCCTCCGCTGAAGCCGCCCCGGCTCTCCCCGGCGTAGAAGCGCACCGCTTCCGGGGTGGCCCCCCGAGCTTCGAGGGCATCGGTGATCATCAGGGTGCCCAGGTCCGACGGGATCGAGTCGAAGCCGCAGCAGTGGACGATGCGGGCGCCCCGCTCTCGGGCGGCCTCGTGGTGGGCGTCGATCATCCGGCGGATGAAGTGGACCTCGCCGGTGAGGTCGCAGTAGTGCGTGCCGGCGGCGACGCAGGCGCCGACGAGCTCGCTCCCGTAGGTCGCGTAGGGGCCGACGGTCGTCGCCACGACGTCGGCGGCGGCGGCCAGGGCGTCCAGGGAGCTCCGGTCGCCGCTGTCCGCGACCAGGAGGGGCAGCTCCCGGGCGCGCGGCCAGCGGTCGGCGAGCTCGTCCCGGAGCGTCTCGAGCTTCCCCCGGGAGCGGCCCGCGATCGCCCAGGGGGTGTCGGCGGGGGCGTGCGCCAGCAGATACTCGGCGACCAGGCGGCCGGTGAAGCCGGTGGCGCCGAAGAGGACCCAGCGGTAGGGGCGTTCACCCCGCGGCGGCGGTTGTTCCATCGCGCCCGAGTCTCCCAGGTCCCGGGGGGCTTCGGCGACCCAAAGTTCCCCGGCGGAGGGCCCGGCGACCGGGCCCCGCCGACGGCGGCGACCAGAAGATAGGCGACGGCCGCGCC
>DAPKRP010000294.1:0-1631 GCA_031800515.1 Polyangiaceae bacterium LLY-WYZ-14_1
ACAGGACGGTCTACCACCCGTCGAGACGCGGCGCCGACGATGGCACGGACGCGTTGCCTACCAGTGGGGTACGGCCGGCCCCCGCGGGGCGTCGTCGTCGTCGACCCGGGTCGACCCGCCGACGGGGAAGCGACCCGGATCGCCCTCGGCTCCTCCGGTTGACGTCGGCGGCGCCCCTCGGAAGACTCGGCCGACCCCCAACGGAAAGCGAACCGCCGTGCAGCCGACGATCCCAGACCGGACGACGCGTGTCGTTCCTCTTCTTCCTCGCAGCATCGGAACGGCCGAAGGAATCGGGTGGAGGGCCGCCGCCCTCTTCTCGCTCCTCGCCGCCGGGGCGATGGTGCCCGGGTCGACCGCCCGGGCCGATGCGGACGACGGGATGGGGCGGAGCCGGATCGTCCTCGCCGGGCACTTCGGCTTCGGCGGGGAGGCGGATTTCGACCCCTGCGACGGCCTGGGCTGCAGCCAGGGGCTCGACCCGACCTTGGGTGGTCACCTCCGCTTCGAGTTCCCCATCGGCGACTTCTTCGCCCTAGGCCCGGCGGCCACCGTCGGGGCCTTTCGAACCGGGCAGTTCTCCGACGAGGGGCGCAACACCTATCTCGACCTCGGGCTGTTGCCGCGCTTCCGGCTGGTGTTGGAGGTCTCGGACCGACTCGTCCTCGAGCCCTACGTCGGGGCCGCCGCCGGCTACACCCTCGTGCTCCTGGACTCGGTGATCTCCGGGCAGATGGGCAACGGCGAGGACGACGCCCACGGATGGCACGTCGCCCCCGTCGGCGGCCTTCAGCTCCACCTCGGGTCCCTGGCGATCCTCGCCGAGCTCGGCTGGCGCTATGCCCAGTACTGGACCGAAAACGACGTCGACGTCCGGCAGCGCCAGCTCTTCGTCAACGTCGGCATCGCGATCCTTTTCTGACGGGGATGCGCCGGGCGCCGGTCCCTTCGGCGACCCCGGTGTCAGGACCGCCAGCCCGTGACGTCTTCCCGGCGAGCCGCCCCGTTTCCGGGGCGCCACCAAGGAGGAAGATCGTCATGACCCCGAGCCACCGCGTCCCCACCATCGCCACCGCCGCCACCGCCGCGTTCGCCACCGCCGCGTTCACCTTGTTCGGGCTGGCCGGAGCGGCCGCCGCCCAGGACGAGCCCAGCCTCCGAGAGGCGATGATCGACAACGTCCAAGCCGAGTGCAACGCCCTGGCGGACGCCGGCGACTCCCGGGTCACGGACTGCGAAGAGGCGGTGGCGGACATGCGCCGGAGCACCAGCCCGGTGGTCGTCGCCCGCATCCGCGACCAGTACCGTGCCGACCGGGACGAGCGCGTCGCCGCCGCCGCCGCCCAGGAATTCGATCTCTTCCGGGAGCGGGGCGAGTTCGATTGGGCCCCTTACGGCGACGAGATCGCCGACTGAACGCGCCCCCGTGGAGCGGCGGCCTCCGGGCATCGGGAACGCCGCCCCCCCTCCTCGGCGCCGCGGCCTCCCCGCCGCGGCGCCCCCGACCGGGCCTGGACGACTCCGTGCCGCCCGCCGTCATCGGTCACCGCCGTTCCGGCCCACGTCCGATGGCATCAGCTGCTGGGGCTGCGTCGCCGGCGGCCAGGGCGTGGACGAGCTCGGTGGGGGGG
>DAPKRP010000295.1:0-2993 GCA_031800515.1 Polyangiaceae bacterium LLY-WYZ-14_1
CGCCGGCGCAGGCGTTTTCCACGTTGATCACCGGGATCCCGCCGAGGCCCATCGCCCGGAGCACGACCTGCCCCCGGATGGTCTCCTGCCCCGTGATCAGGCCAGCGACGGCGTTGGCGGACCAGGCCGCCTCGACCGCCGCGCCGTCCACCCCGGCGTCGGCGAGAGCTGCCCGCACCGCTTCCGCCCCGAGGTCCTTGAGCCCGCGCTCCGGGAACTTCCCGAACGCCGTGATCCCCACTCCCGCGATGACCGTGTTGCGCACCCTACCTCCTGGAACGGACCCGATGATACGGTCCCGGGCCTTCGAGGTGGTGCTCCGTGAAGACCGACGACCGCGGCTACCGACTGTACTGGGACGAAGAACGGGAGACCCTCGACCCGAAGGCCAGGGACCGGATCATCCTCGAACGGATCCAGCATCAGCTCCACTACGTCTACGAGCATCTGCCGTTCTATCGGCGGAAGTACGACGCCGCCGGCTTCCACCCGTCCCAGGTTCGCCACCTGGGGGATTTCACCGAGCGGGTCCCCGTCGTGACGAAGCAGGAGCTCGTCCGAGACCAGGCGGAGCACCCCCCCTTCGGCAGCTATGCGGGTCCCTTCGACGAGACGGAGATCACCCGCATCCACGGCTCGTCGGGCACCTCCGGGGCCCCCACCTTGTATCGGGTCAGCAAGGACGACTGGGAGCGGGCCGCGGACGTCCACGCCATGGCCCAATGGGCGATGGGCATCCGACCCGACGACATCCTCCAGGTGTCCTTTCCCTTCAGCCTGTTCTTCGGGGGTTGGGGGATCAATCAGGGGGCGGAGCGGCTCGGCTGCACCGTGTTCCCCCTGGGTGTCCTGCCGACGGAACGTCAGCTCGACCTGATGTTCCGCCTGGGCTCGACGGTCTTCACCGCCACGCCCTCCTATGCCCTCCACATGGCCAGCGTTGCGGAAGCCCAGGGGATCGACCTCGCGGCGGGGCCGGTGAAGCGGCTCATGATCGGCGGCGAGCCGGGGGGCTGCGTGCCCGGGACCAAGGCGGCGATCCAGCGGCTCTGGGGGGCGACCACCCACGACGCCGGCTCGACGAGCGAGATGTATCCCTTCCAGACCAACGTCGAAGAAGCATCGTCCCAGGGGATGCACTGCATCATCGACGAGGTCTTCACGGAGGTCGTCGACCGGGACGATGCCAACGCGGCGCTCCCCTACGGCGAGGCGGGAGCGATCGTCTACACCCATCTCTGGCGGCGTAGCCAGCCGATGATCCGCTTCTGGCCCGGGGACGAAACGGTGATGCATCCCGGGCCGACGCCCCTCGGGCGGACCTACCCGATGCTTCCCTTCGGAATCACCGGCCGCCTGGACGACATGCTCGTGATCCGGGGGGCGAACCTCTATCCGAGCACGGTGGAGACGGCCCTCCGCTCCATCGACGACCTCGGGCCGGAGTTCGAGATCGTCGTGGACAAAAACGGCGCCCTCGACGAGCTGACCGTCCGGGTCGAGCCCCGCGGCGGCTGGTGGGACGAGGTTCAGGCCCTCGGGGAGGCCTCTCGGCGAGACCGGGGCGCGGCACTGACCCGGGAGGCGGCCGCCCAGCTCAAGCGCGTCTGCGGGATCCGCATCGAGGTCGAGCTCATCCCGCCGGGCACCCTTCCGGAGACCGTCTTCAAGGCGAAGCGCGTCCAGGACCGGCGCCCGAAGGCGGGGGCGCCCGCCGGGGACGGTCGGCGATGAAGGAGCCGACCGCGGACCTCGCCGGCATCGACCTCGCCAGTCCGGAGGCCGCCGCCGACCCCTACCGGGCGATGACCCCGCTCCGGGAAGCGGACGACGGCGTCCACTGGAACGAGCCCTTCGGTGGCTGGGTCATCGCCCGCTACGACGACGTCCGGGACGCCCTCCACGACTGGGAGCGCCTGTCCTCGGACCGGATCTCTCCCTACTACGAGGCGCGGCTCGAGGGGCCGAAGCGGGATCTCTACCTGCCGACCTACGAGATCCTCCGACGTTGGATGGTCTTCGTCGACCCCCCGGACCACAAGCGGCTCCGAACGTTGGTCGACCACGCCTTCAAGCCCCGTACCCTGGACGCTCAGGAGCCCCGGATCGCCGCGCTGATCGACGAGCTTCTCGACCCCCTTGCCGGCTCCGTCGACTGGGTGTCGTCCTTCGCCTACCTGCTCCCGGTGCTGGTGATCAGTGACTTCCTGGGCGTTCCGGCGGCGGATCGCCATCTGATCAAGGGCTGGAGCGACACCATCCTACAGCTGATCTTCGGCGATTATACGGTCCCGGATCGGCACGAGCGAGCTCGGGAGGCCTTCGTCGCCTTTGGCGATTACCTCCGGGGCCACGTCGCGGACCGCCGGAAGCGACCCGGGGACGACCTGATCTCCGAGCTCGTCCGGGCACGGGAAGACGACGACGCCCTCACCGAGGACGAGGTGGTGGCCACCTGCGTGTTGCTGCTCTTCGGCGGCCACGAGACGACCACGAATCTGCTGGCGAACGGCCTCCTCGCCCTGCTGCGTCATCCTGAGCAGATGGCTCGCTATCGGGCCGAGGGGGACGCCCTGGGGAAGTGGCCCGTCGAGGAGCTCCTGCGCTACGACGGCCCGTCGAAGGCCGCGCCTCGGGTGGTCCGGGTCGACCACGACCGGGGAGGGCGCCGACTGCGGGCCGGGGAGAAGGTCCTGATCCTGCAGTGCGCGGCCAATCGAGATCCCCGGCAGTTCGACGCCCCGGACCGGCTCGACCTGGGTCGCCGGCCGAACCCCCACCTCACCTTCGGCTACGGGATCCACTACTGCATCGGGGCGCCGCTCGCCCGGGTGGAGGGACGGCTCGCCTTTCCCCGGTTGTTCGAGCGGTTCCGGGAGGTCGAGCTCGACCAGGAGGCGCCGCCCCCGGCCTTCAGCCCGACCATCCTCTCCCGGAGCCTCCGGCGGCTCCCGGTGCGACTGACCCCGCGCTGAACGCGCCGCCGCCGCCGC
>DAPKRP010000296.1:0-5238 GCA_031800515.1 Polyangiaceae bacterium LLY-WYZ-14_1
GCCCTTCGGTCCGGGCCGCAGCCCCGCCCCGCACCGGCTTGTTCGTCGCTGGTCGACGTCCGATGTCTCCGTAGGATGGAGCTTCGATGTCGTCGATGAAACGGATGCCGCCGGACCCGATGCCGAACCTGGAGCTCAGCACGGACGTCGGGCGCTTCTTCGAGGGTCGGCTCGCCGCGGCGATCGAGGAGCGGCGGGCCTCCCCGTCCCCCTGGGCCCGCAGCTACCTCGCCAGGCTGCTCGTGCGCTACGCCGGCCGCGCCTCCCTCGAGCGGTTCCGCGAGCCCCTCTGCCTCCGCCTGGGGGAGGCCCTGGACCCGGACGGCCCGAGCACCTCCGGGGAACGCTTCGAGCAGCTTCGGGCCATCGGGGACGACGCGCTCTACCTCTGCGGGTTCTTCGACCCCTGGCTCGCCGCCCGGGGCCTCGAGGCCGGGTACGTGGCCGGCCTGGGGGGCCAGGCCTACCTCGCGGCGTCCGAGCTGCGCCGGGGCGGCGGCGAGCCCGCGGAAGGCTATCGGGAGCTCGCCCGGGACTTCCGGGGCCTCGCCGAGGTGCTGGAGGACGTGCGGGAGCAGACCAGCATGCGGACCCCCCAGGACATCGTCCGCCTCTACGATCGTTTCCGCCGCGCCCCGAGCGCTCGCCTGGCCCGCCGGCTGCGGTCCGCCGGCGTCCTGCTGCCGCACCGGGAGACGCCGACCCGCGGCGGGGAATGGCTTCATTGAACGGCCTCCCGGCCGACCCGGGGGCGATCCAACGGTGGCTGGTTCGCTTCTACGGGCTGCCGGAGCAGGCGCCGGTCGACCCGTTCCTCTGCAGCCGGGCGGAGGCCACGGTCCTCCTGGGCGCTCCCCCGCACCGAGAGGAGATGCTCCTCGTCGCCTCGGGGGACGACGGGGAAGGGGTGCCGGCGACGGGCGTCCAGGTGTCCCTGTATCTGGACCCGGCGCTTCTCGACCGACTCGCGGAGCGCCCGAGCCTCCGGGACCAGTGGCTCGTCGTCGAGGGGGTGAGCCACTTCGCCTATCTGGCATTTCGCGCCGAGCGGGGGGAGCCGGTGACGGAGCTCGAGCTCGAGCTCCAGGCCGAGGTGGACAAGTACGCCATCGCCCTCGTGTCGAGCGCCATCGACCCCCTGGAAGGTCAGGGGGTCGGGGTCATCCGGGCCAGCCAGAGGCTTCGGGAGCGGCTCTTCGAGAACGTCCGGTTCCTGGACGACGCCGACTCGGAGGAAGGGGACCGCTACCGACGCGCCCATCGGCTCGCCGCCCGGTTCGTCCAGCGCCTGGAGCGCCGCCGCCTGTCGCGCCGGGACCTGCCTGGCTTCCAGGAGGGGCTCCGGCGCTTCTATCGCGCCCGGCAGCCGGGGAAGCTCGCCGCCGCGGGGGGCTGACCCGGGGCGGGGCGACGGTCAGCGGAAGGTGTCGGCCGCTTTTTCTTCGACGATGAACTCGTCGACGGCTTCCCGAACCGGCCGGGAGAACCCGACCCGGGCGCCGGCGATCTCCCGCAGAGCGGTGACCGCGGGACGGTTCTTGCTGGTGACGAGGGCCGGGGCACCCTTCATGAGCTGGCGGGTCCGCCGTGCTGCGAGGATGACCAGGGCGAATCGGTTTTCCTCGTGCTCCAAGCAGTCTTCGACGGTGACGCGGGCCATGTGGACTCCTCTCCAGGGCCGGGGACGGTAGGCTGGCCCGGGTCTCCCCGCAAGTCTTCCGCCCCGCGCCCGACGGGGACGGCGGGGGTTCGCTTGTCAGCCCGTCGGGGCCTCGATAGGCTGCCGTCGGCCGCCGGCGCCCGCCGCGCCGCCCGATTCACCGTCTCCGGCCCATGGCGCGTCTGACGATCATCGGCCCCGAGGGCCGGCAGGAGTCCGAGCTCCAGCCTCACAACACGGTCGGACGTCATCCGAGCAACACGATCCAGATCCTCGATCGGATCGTGTCGAAGGAACACTGCCACATCGACCGGGTCGATGACGGCTGGGTGCTCCGAGACCTGGGCTCCCTGAACGGCACCTACGTGAACGGCGAGCGGGTCTCCGAGCAGCCCCTCCGCCACGGGGACGAGGTCACCCTGGGGACCACCCGGCTGGTCTTCCATCTGGACGATGCCCCGGGCAGCCAGCGGCACGCGAGCAAGCCGGCCACCACCACCCAGCCGGAGGTCCAGCCCCCGGGGGGCCTCAAGCACTCCAAGGTCACGATGTCGCCGGGCATGGTGGAGAGCCAGATCCGGACGAAGCTCGCGCCGCTCATCGACCAGAGCTTCCTGCCGGAACGCCTCATCACCGAGGGAGACGTCCTCCGCCGGGACTACGAAAAGCTCCGGGTCAGCTACGAGGTCATCCGGGGGATCGGTGCCGAGCTGAACGTCGACAAGCTGCTCGCCAAGATCATCGAATCCGCCTTCCAGCTCCTGCCGGCGGACCGGGGCGTCATCCTGCTCTACGACGAAAGCCAGGAGCTCAAGCCCCGCTGCGTCCGAACCAAGAAGGGAGAGGCGTCGAACGAAGAGGTCGTCCTGTCGACGACCATCATCAACGAGGTGGTCCGGGACCGGGCCGCGGTTCTGTCGAACGACGCCACCGTCGACTCCCGGTTCAACCAGGCCCACTCGATCATCATGCAGAGCATCCGCTCGACCATGGCGGTGCCCCTGCTCCACTCGAGCGAGCTCTACGGCGTGATGGTGCTGGATTCCCAGATCGCGACCGGCGCCTTCACGGAAAAGGACCTCCAGCTCTTCCAGAACATCGCCAACCAGGCGGCCATCGCGATTCAGAACAGCCTCTACGCCCGGAAGCTCGAGCAGGAAGCGGTCACCCGGGAACGCTTTCAGCGGCTGCTGTCCCCCCAGATCGCGGAACAGGTCATCGCCGGCGAGGTCGAGATCCAGAAGGGCGGCCAGCTCCGGGACACCACGGTCCTGTTCAGCGACATCCGGGGATTCACGACGATGAGCGAATCCCAGGATCCCCAGGTCATCGTCGACATGCTGAACGATTACTTCGAGCGCATGGTCGACGTCGTCTTCAAGCACGAAGGCACCCTCGACAAGTTCGTCGGGGACGAGATCATGGCCCTGTTCGGCTCCCCCGTCGCCCATGCCGACGACCCGATCCGGGCGGTGCGGACCGCCCTCGAGATGCAGGAGGTCCTCCACGACTTCAACGCCGAGCGGGTCGCCCGGGGGGAAGAGCCGGTTCGGGTGGGCATCGGGATCAACTCCGGGCCGGTGATCGCGGGCTACATCGGCAGCAGTAAGAGCCTCGAGTACACGGCCATCGGGGACACGGTGAACACCGGGGCGCGGCTCTGCTCCATGGCCCTCCCGGGTCAGATCCTGATCACCGAGCACACCTACGCCCGGGTCCGGGAGCACTTCGAGGCGGTCGAACAGCCGGAGCGTCCGGTCAAGGGCAAGAAGGCCCCGGTGAAGACCTACCTGGTCATCCGAGAGGTCGGCGCGGGGGTCGCTCCGGAGGTGGCGGAGGCTCCGTCCCCGGCCAGCGGGGTGACGAGCTCCGCCCAGGGCGGCGGCGACGACGACGAAGAAGAAGAGGACACCGGCTCCGCACCGGCCCCCCCGGACGACCGGTCCCCGACGGTCGATCCCGACCAACCGGCGACGGCGCCCCTGGGGGCTCGGGAAGACGCCGACGAGCCAGGCTGAGGGACGGGCGAAGGCGTCCCGGGCGGTCTCTGTTATTCTCGCCGCCCCGGGACGGTGACCCCGTCCGGCCCGGCCGCTGCCGAAGGATCCCCCCCCGTGGCCCACCTCGAATTCGAGAAACCCCTGGTCGACCTGGAGGCGCGCATCGCGAAGCTGCGCCAGGCGACCGCCGCCGGTGACGGCCTCGAGGGCGAGCTCACCCAGCTCGAAGAGCGGGTCGCCCGCCTCCAGCGGGACATCTACGACCAGCTCACCGTCTGGCAGAAGGTCCAGCTCAGCCGACACCCGGACCGCCCCTACTTCGGGGACTACCTCGAGCGGATCTTCGACGATTTCATCGAGCTCCATGGGGATCGGTCATTCGCCGACGACCCGGCGATCGTCGCCGGCTTCGCTCGGCTGGACGGCCAGACGGTGGCCGTCATCGGTCAGCAGAAGGGTCGGTCCACCCGGGAGAAGGTCCGGCGGAACTTCGCGATGGCGAATCCCGAGGGCTACCGGAAGGCCATGCGGGTCATGGAGCTCGCGGACCGGTTCCGGCGGCCCGTCCTGACCTTCATCGACACCCCCGGCGCCTATCCCGGCATCGGTGCCGAGGAGCGCGGTCAATCGGAGGCGATCGGCCGCTCCCTGTTGACCATGAGCCGGCTTCGGGTCCCGGTCATCGCGACGGTGCTCGGCGAAGGCGGCTCCGGCGGCGCCCTGGCCCTCGGGGTCGGGAACCGGGTGCTGATGTTCGAGTACGCGACCTACAGCGTGATCAGTCCCGAGGGCTGCGCGTCCATCCTCTGGCGGGACGGAGCCAAAGCCCCGGAGGCGGCGAAACAGCTGAAGCTCCTCGCCGGCGACGTCCATCGCCTCGGGGTGGTGGACGCGGTGGTGACGGAGCCTCTCGGTGGCGCCCATCGGGACCCGGACGAGGCCGCCCGCCGCCTCGGATCGGCCATTCGGGGCTATCTCGCCAGCCTCGGGGAGCTCTCGGAAGACGCCCTCGTCGATGACCGCTACCGGAAGTTTCGGGCGATCGGCGTCGTGGAAGAGCAGGCGGCGCGGGAGGCGACGGGGAGCCTCGCCTCGGGCGCCGCCGGCGGGTGAGGGCACCGGTCGTCCCCGATGGCTCCCCGCCCCCCGGGTCCTCGGACCGCGTCTTGGTGATTCGGGGGATCCGGGTCCCCCCGGAGGAACGGGCCTGGTTCCGTGGAGTCCTCGAGGCCTACGACGGTCTGGCCGTCTGGTTCGCGGGCAGCCTCGAGGCGGCCCGGATCGTCGCCCGGGGGGTCCCCGGGAGCGTCGTCGACGTCGTCGACGAGCCCGAGAACGCTCGGTCGGCGCCCGATCCGGAGGACGCGGACGCCGGGTCCGGGGAGGCGGAACGCCTGTGGGTGCTGACTCCGCCCTCCCAGCTCGGGGAGCTGGACCGCCTGCTCGAGGCCCTGCGCCGGGAGAACCCTCGGCTTTCTTGACCCCTTTGCCGCGCCGTCCGTAGGGTCCGATCGTGTCGCGGCCTGACCGTCGAGCCCTGCGCAGCACGCCCGGCGCCGCCGTGACGGTGGCCGTGCT
>DAPKRP010000297.1:0-2742 GCA_031800515.1 Polyangiaceae bacterium LLY-WYZ-14_1
CCAAGGATAGCCCCCCGGCCCCCCCGCGCAAGGCCGCGCGGCGCTCCCCCTGCCGGTGCACGGGCACGCGTCATCCAGGCGTCCTTGGGGCGAGCAGGCGACCCCGGGCGTACCGGCGGCGGGCCCACTCCGCCATGCCCATGCCGGCGGCGACGCTGACCGGGTAGCTGTGGTTCACGCCGTACATCGGGATGGCGACCACCTCCCGGGCGGCCTCGATCACCCGAGCATCCACCCCGTCGTCCTCATTCCCAAAGACCAAGATCGCGTCCTCGGCGAGCTCCGCGTCCCAGAGGGCGACCGTCGACCGTTCTTTCTCGAAAGGCACCAACGGAAGACCCCGTTCTTCCGCATAGGCGACCAGGGCGAGCGGGTCCTCGAGCTCGACGAGACGCTCGAAGCGATGCATGCCCATCGCCGCCCGCTCGTACCAGGGGTCGGACCCCACCAGCAGCACTTCCTGGACCAGGAACGAATGGGCGGTGCGGATGATGGTCCCGACGTTGAACGGGTTCTTCGCCCGGTCGATGGCGACGCGAAAGGGGTGGCGGATGCGGTCGAGCTCCTCTCGGGCCTCGGCCCGGGACATGCGCAGGGGGGGCACCTTCATGGGTTTCCGTGATGTTGCCAACCGGGCCGGCGGGCGGGGGTCTCGGAACCTGTTCCGCCGTAGATGCAGGTCTTACACTGGCCTATACTTGGCGGACTCGGGGCACCTCGTGCCACGATTCCCCGCACCGCGATGGAACGCGAACCCGACACGTCGACCGCTTCCGAGGGAGCGCCCCCGGAAAGCGAGCCGCCGAGCCTCCTCGACGACGAGGTGCTCGGGTCCCTCCGTCTCCTCCTGGTCGACGATGACCCGGAGCGGGGTCGCCGGGTGGTTCGCGCTCTCCGGGATCAGGGCGCCGCGGCGGTCCGGACGACGACGGATGGTCGGGGCCTGCTCGAGGCGACGCCTCTAGACCCGGAAGTCGTCCTCGCCTCGGCGGACGCGGCCGCCGCCCTCGACGGGTCCCTGGGGCGCAAGCTGCGTGCCCATCCCCGGCTTCGCTGGGCGGGCATCGTCCGCCTCGACGACGGCCGGGCCCTGCCGGACCCCGCCACGGGAAGCTTCCCCGGGCAGATGGCGCAGCTGCTCCGCACGTTGGTCACGGCGGACCGGCGTCTCGAGCGGCTCGCCCGCACCCGCCGCCAGTTCGCCGCTCGGGTCGACTCCATCGGCCCGATCCGGACCCTCCGGGCCCTGGCCCGGGCAGAGGGCAGCCTCCGGCTGACCCTGAGCAGCCCCCAGGCCCTCGCCGAGCTCGACCTGAGCGACGGTCTCGTCGCCGGCGCCACCTGGATCGAGCTCGTCGAAGGGACCCCTCGGGAGCTCGTCGGCCTGCCTGCCCTCGCCGCCCTGTTGTCCCTGCGCAGCGGCCTGGTCTTCGTCGAACGGCGCGCGCGACCCGAGCTCCTCGACGTGATGGTGCCCATCGAAGAGGCGGTGGCCACCGCGATCGCCCCGGATGAAGACGACCTCGCGTCGAGCCCCGGGGAACGCCCGGCCCCGGCCGCGCCGGGGAGCTCGGAGCCGCCGACGACCCCCACCGTCCTCGGCTCCTCGCCCACCGAGCCCGACCTCGCCGCCGCGGTGACCACGGCGGGGGGGACGCCCGCACCGGGGGTGACCACGCCGGGCGAGCTCGTCGCCCCGGCCATCGACCCGCCCCGGGAGCCGTCCTGGGGGTCCGACGCCCCTCCGGCGCCGGGCGACCTCGTCGCCCCGCGGGCGGATTTCGACGGCGAAGACCCGCCTGCCCAGGCCGTCGCACGCTCCGGCGACGAGCCCGCGCGCCGGCCGTCCAGCCCTTTCCTGGACGACCCGACGGCCCCACCGGAGGACGACGCGCCGACGGTGCGGCCACCGCCGGGATCACAGGGGGCCCGCGGTGAGGAGGACGACGGGGACGACCTCCTCGCCGGCCCGCTTCGGGCCGCGGCCCGGTCCGCCCCGTCGATCCCCCCGGTCCTCTCCTTTTCCCCCGAGACCGCCCGGGACGACCTGGGGGAGGAACCCGGCACGGCGGCCGCCGACCTCCCGGACGACGAGCCCACGGACCCGGGGGTAGACGGGGCCCCGGACCCACTCGCGGGCCGCTACGGCCCCATCACCTCGGGTGCCGGCGCCGAGCCCGAGGTCCCCTCCGGCGAGCGCCACGCCTCCGCCGCTTCCCCCCGGCGGGAAGACGAACCGGCGGGCCCGGAAGAACCCGCAGGGACGCTGGTCGGCGGGAAGCGGCCGATCCCCTTCGTCCATCGGGGGATCGACACGGAGCGTTCGTTCCCTCCGCCCGATGGTGGCTCCGTCGCGGCGGCCGGCGGCGAGGAAGGCGCTCCCCGGGGTGCCAGCCAGAATCCCTTCATCCGGCGGGAGGCGAGCACCCTCGACGCCCTCGACCCGCCGGACGGGCCGGCGTCCGAGGCGGCGGGGGAAGACGCCCCGGTGGGTTCGAATCCGCTGCTCCCCGGGGCTTCCTCCGGGGATGCCGCGGCCGCGGCGGCGGAACGGTCGACGCCGGTGCGGCAGCCCCGGACCTCGACGGCGTCCCTCATCCCGCCCCCCATCCTGGCGCCAGAGGCCCTCGCCGGAGGGACCGGGGGCGCCTCGGAGGAGCCGGACACGGTCCCCACCCGGGACGAGGGAACCACCGCCCCGACCTGGGAGGTCCCGACCGCCGACCTCCCCCCGAACACGTC
>DAPKRP010000298.1:0-3414 GCA_031800515.1 Polyangiaceae bacterium LLY-WYZ-14_1
GCGAGACCAGCCGTGACTGCGCCTCCGGCTTCGTCTGCCGCGGCGGACTCTGCGAACGGGGCGACGACGACACCTGTCGGGCCGACGGGGACCTGCCGAGCGGCCAGGTCTGCGACGACGGAGAGCCGCTGCCGGCGGACCGGTGCGATGCCGACGACGACTGCCCGGACGGGCAGGTCTGCGACTTCCGGGGCACCTGCGTCACGCCGGAGCCTTCCGGATGCCGAGACGGGGCGGATTGCCGGGCCGGCGAGGTCTGCGTCGAAGACCGCTGCCAGGCGGTGGACGACACCTGCCAGTTCGACTTCGAATGCCCCCCGGGCCTCGCCTGCGTCGACAACGCCTGCGTGGGCCTCTGCACCGACGACGACGACTGCCCCGTCGGCCAGGCCTGCGAGGCCGGCTTCTGCCAGGAGGCGGACGGCAGCTGCCGGTCGTCGGCGGAATGCCCCGCCGGCGCCTCCTGCGTCGGAGGACGCTGCCTGGTCGACTGCGGGGACCGGGGGGTGTGCGCCGATGACCGCACCCGGTGCAGCGACGACGGCTTCTGCCGCCCGGACGTCGAAGAAGGCTTCTGCTCCGACGACGACGACTGCGAGGCGGGCAGCGTCTGCAGCGACGGCGTCTGCCGGGTCCCCTGCCCCACCGGGGACGACACGGAATGCCTGGCGGCGGACTTCCAGCTCACGGAGTGCGGGCCGGACAACCTCTGCCGCTCGGCGGCGGAGACCATGGCCGAATGCCGGACCGGCGCCGACTGCGCTGGGGATGAGGTCTGCGCCAACGGCCAGTGCCGCTGAGTCCCGCCGATGACCTGAAGCGCTGTCCGCGGGGCGGCGGGCCCCTACGCCGCCGCACATAAACGGCACCCGCGGGCGAGCCGTTTCCGGCTCCCGAGGACCCATGCCTCGGGAGCGCTTCCGCACGATCGTCGCCAGCCTGGTAGCTGGCCTGGTGGGCCTGGTCGGTGCCACCCGGGCCGCCGCCTACATCAACCAGGTCGACGGCGAGGTGCTTCCCCGGGGGAGCAATCTGCAGGCGTGCCTCGACCGCTCGGGCACCGGGGAAAGCACGCCAGGCGCCGTCGACGCCGTGGAGGACGCCCGGGTCCTGCCAGAGGCCTACCGGCCGGTGGAGGATCCCGCCGGCTCCGGACGCTATCCGGTCAGCTTCGCCGTGCTGGGGGAGGGCGCCGGCTTCCGGAACACCTTTGGGTACTTCTGGTCCGACGAAGACCCGACGGACCCGGACAACCTGCACATGATCTTCGACTGCCGGACCGGGAGCACCTGCAACTGCCCCTGCGATCCGGCCGGGGGGATGCGCCTCGACGACGGATCCCCGGAGTCCTGGCGCCGCACCATCGACTTCGAGGACGAGCCCGGTTTCCGGGCGGGACGGGCCATCGGTTTCTGGATTCGCACCCCGGAGCGGTTCGAAGGGAGCAACAACAACGACCACTGCGGGGGGCCGGCGGAAGACAACCAGGACCACCGTACCTATTTCACCAGCGCCGCCCTCAACGACGATGGCGACTACGTCCACTTCCTGGTCTACGAATCCGCCACCCGCACGGACACCTACTACTTCGGCTTCGAAGACCTCTTCCGGGGCGGCGACAACGACTTCGAAGACCTGCTCGTCCGGGTAGAGGGGCTCGTGCCCCTGTGCGAGCCCGAGCCGGAGACCTGCGACGGGACCGACGAAGACTGCGACCTCGCCATCGACGAGGGTGTCGAACAGGGATGCACCACCGCCTGCGGAAGCGGCGTCGAGACCTGCGAGGCCGGTCGCTTTGGGGCCTGTAGCGCCCGAGAACCGACGGGCGAAACCTGCGACGGGACGGATGAAGACTGCGACGGGACCGTCGACGAGGGCCTCACCGCCGCCTGCATGAACGACTGCGGCGCCGGGACGGAGGTCTGTCGCGAGGGCGCCTTCGTCGACTGCAACGCGCCGACCCCGACCGTCGAAACCTGCGACGGCTCCGACGAAGACTGCGACGGCAGCGTCGACGAAGACATCTCCCGGGCCTGCTTCAGCGACTGTGGTTCCGGGACCGAGACCTGCGTCGAGGGGGTCTTCGTCGGCTGTAGCGCACCGACCCCCGGATCCGAGACCTGCGACGGCACGGACCAGGACTGCGATGGGCTCACGGACGAGGGGCTCAGCCGCGGGTGTACGACGGCCTGCGGGAGCGGCACGGAAGTCTGCATCAACGGCGACTTCGTGGCCTGCACGGCGCCGGCGGCCCAGACCGAGCGATGCAACGCCATCGACGACGACTGCGACGGCGAGGTCGACGAAGACCTGACGCGAACCTGCGCGAGCCCCTGCGGCACCGGGGAGGAACGCTGCGTCGCGGGGGTCTGGGACCCGGCTACCTGCGATGCGCCGGAGCCCGGCGTCGAGACCTGCAACAACGTCGACGACGACTGCAATGGCGTCATCGACGACGGGAACCCCGGGGGCGGCGACCGGTGCATACCGACGGACGGCGGCGGCTACACGACCGTGTCCGAGGACGAGCCCCTCCCCGGGGGCGGCGAGGATGAAGTCTGCGTCCCCGGCCGCGTCCGCTGAGTCGCCGGGGAGCTCACCTGCTTGGGGGCTGCGAGCTCGACCCGGGAGGTCTGCAACTGCCAGGACGACGACTGCGACGGCGAGGTGGACGAGGACGACGGCGGCGACCTCTGCCCCGGCGGCGTCTGCCTCGACTGCACCTGCGTGAGCCCCTGCGACCCCGGGGAGTTCCGCTGCCCGGCGGGGCGGTTCTGCGACGAGAGCCTCGCCCGGCCCGAGGAGAACGTCATCGGACTCTGCGTCCCCGGCCAATGCGAGGGGGTCGAGTGCTCCGAGCGAGAGATCTGCGACCCCCGCACGGGGTCCTGCGAGGACGTCTGCGCCACCCGAACCTGCGGCGATGGCTTCACCTGCATCCGGGGATCCTGCATCGAGGACAACTGCTACGGCCGGGGATGCCCCTTCGGCGAGCGCTGCCGGGGGGGGAGCTGCGAGCCGGATCCCTGTTTCGACGTCCGCTGCGACGAGGGCGCCTTCTGTCGGGATGGCGACTGCATCGCCCCCTGCCTCGAAGCCTGCGGAGACGACCAGGTGTGCGTCGACGGAGCCTGCGTCGAAGCCCCCTGCGGCGGACGCTGCGAGCCCGGGGAGGCCTGCGTCGACGACCGATGCGTCCCGGAGAGCTGCTCGCCCCCCTGCGGCGCGCGACGGGTCTGCCAGGCGGGGGCGTGCGTCGACGACCCCTGTGCGGGGGTCGTCTGCCCGGGGGGGACGGTCTGCGTCGACGGTTCCTGCGCCACGCCCCCGCCGCCGCCCCAGCCGACGCCGCGGCTCGGGGTCGCCGCCGGGGGGGGCGCCCAGCATTGCTCGGTGGGCGAGACCCCAGGGCCC
>DAPKRP010000299.1:0-5133 GCA_031800515.1 Polyangiaceae bacterium LLY-WYZ-14_1
CCCTCGAGGTCGGTGGCACCGCCTATCGGGTCCCACCGGAGGCGCAGGACGAGGTCCTCGCCCGTCTCGACCACCGGGAAAAGGGCGGCTACGCCCGGGACCGGGTACCCCTCGAGGCGATCCGCGAGGATGGGGCCCCCGGCGAGACCTTCGCCGAGGCCCTCGTCTACCGCGCCCTGCCGGGAAACCCGAACTGGCTCGGCCCCGCCAGCCTGGAGGCCATCGCCGCCCAGGTCAGCCAGGCGGTAGGACCGAGCGGTCCGAACGACGAATACCTGCTGCGGCTCGCCGACGCGCTTCCTCTGCCGGACCAGCACGTCGCCGCCCTGGCCCACCTGTTGCGCGTCACAGCTCCCGACGGGGCCCCGGCGTCCAGTCCCCCAGGGGATCCACCCGGGTCTCGAGGAAGCGCGCCAGCCGGTGGAAGTCGCTCCCGGGCCGGATGAAGCGGACCTCCGTTCGCAGCGTCTCCGGGTTCACCAGGTCGGTGAAGGGCACGTAGGCGAGGTCGAGCTGGCCCTCGACGCTGACCATGTGTCCATCGAGCCGCTCCTCCACCAGGGCGCGGTAGGCGCCGATGCCGAGCTGGCTGCCGAGCATCACGTCGAAGGCGTGGGGCGGGGCGCATCGACTCTCGTAGCCGACCTGGACCCCGGTCACCTTCTTCTTTCGCCCGGTGCGGGCCTGATAACGATCCGCGACCCGCTGGGCCATGAACTTGCCCAGGTCGATGCGCCCGAGACCGATGTGCCCGTGCTCGTCCCGGGGCAGGCTCTCCAGGAAGGTCTCCGGCAGGAGCTCCGACAGCCCCTCGGCGAGGACCACCGTGCCGTAGTGCTTGTCCCGCTTTTCCCGGGTCAGGATCAGGTCGACGATGCGGTCGGCGAGCCGGTCGAGGTCGAGCCGATGCTCGTGCCGTCGTTCCCCGCTGACCGGATTCACCACCTCTTCTTCCGTGCCCAGGCTGGCGTCCACGTCTTCGACGCTGACCACCAGGTTGGCCTCGCCGGCGATCCCCACCCCGTAGGAGAGCCACCCCGCTTTCCGACCCATCGTCTCGACGATGAAGTAGGCGCTGGTCGCCATCGCGTCGGCACGCAGGTTCTGGAGCTCTTTGGCCATCACGTCGACGGCGGTGAAGAAGCCAAAGGTGAAGTCGATGCCTCGGTAGTCGTTGTCGATCGTTTTGGGCAGGTGGACGATGCGCACCCGCCGGGCCTCGGCCGGGAGGCGGCGCTGGAACTCGTAGAGGAAGTTGGCCGTCTTCAAGGTGTCGTCGCCGCCGATGCTGATCAGGGCATCGACCTCGTGGTCCACCAGGGCGTTGTAGACGTTCCGGAGCAGCTCGGTCTTGTCCGGGTCGTCCAGGTCCGCCGGGCCTCGAATGAACTTCCCCGGGTTGGCGCGGGCGGTGCCGATGATGATCCCGCGGGTGTTCCGAATGCCCCGGAGATCCTTCTCGGCGAAGACGCGATAGTGCTCGTCCGGCAGTAGCCGATGGGTGACCGGGTGGTAGGCCATCAACGCCGAGTAGCCGTGGAAGAAACCGACCACCTCCCGGCCGTCCTCCAGGAACGAGGTCGCCGCCGCGGAGATCACCGCGTTGGCCCCCGGCGCCGGACCCCCTGCGAAGACGATACCCACCCGCTTGATCTCACCCGTCGTGTTCGCCATCGACCAGCACGCTACCAGCCCCCTGGGAAATCCGGCAGACCAAGCCGGTGAACTCGGCGCGTCGGCGTGCCTCCCCGGGTGTCTTCGACGATGGCCCGCGGCGACGGCGCTCCTGCTCCTCGCTGCCGTCGTCGTCCCAGGGGCCGGGGTCGTCCGGGCGGAGACGGCGACGGACGACGGCCCGGCCCCCCGCGTCGTACCCGTGCGCTTTTCCATCGCGCCGGACGCCGGGCGACTGGGCCCGGACGGGGAACCTCGTGCGCGGCGTGCCGACCCGGCCACCTTCCTCGCCGCGCAGCTCGCCCGGGCCAACGAGATCTTCCGTCCCCTCGGGGTCTCCTTCGTCGAGGCGGGGCGGGACATCCTTCCCCCGCGGCACGGGCGGATGGAGGATCGGAGGGACCGGCACGCGCTGGGTCCCCGGGTGGCGGAGGGGGTCATCCACGTCTTCGTCGTCGCCTTTCTCCGGGACGTCGACGAGCCCGGGCGCAGCCGCATGGGCGTCCATTGGACCCCCCGGGGCGTCGACGGGATCCGCCCCGGCGCCCACCTCATCATCCTGGCGGGCTACGCCCACGAGGGCGTCCTCGCCCACGAGCTCGGCCACTACCTCGGGAACCCCCGGCACAGCGACCAGGTCGGCAACGTGATGTCCTACGACTGGGGGGAGCGGCCCGTCCCCGTCTTCGATCCGACCCAGGCCCGCCGGATCCGACGTTTCCTGGACCGCGCCTTCCGCGGGGCCGCCTTCGACCCGGACAAGCCGCGTCCCTGACCGCGAGCCGCCAGACCCCGCCGATGCGCTCCTCCCGCCCTGGATCCACCCCCCGTCGCCCGGACCCTCTGGACCAGGCGGCCATCGCCGCGGCGGAGGCCCGACAGAACGCCTTGACCAAGCCTCCGGGTGCGCTCGGCCGTCTCGAAGCCCTCGCGATTCACCTCGCCGGCGTTCAAGGGACGCCGCTGCCGGAGAGCCGGCCTGCGGCGGCGATCCTGTTCGCCTCGGACCACCCGGTGAGCCGCCACGGGGTCAGCGCCTATCCCGCGGCGGTGACGCGCGCGATGCTGGGGAACTTCGTCCGGGGCGGCGCGGCGGCGAACGTCCTCTGCCGGCAGCTCGGCGTTCCCCTGTTGGTGGTCGACGTCGGCGTCGGCGTGGAAGCACCCCCGCCGTCGACCGGTCCGAGCCCGAGCGCGCTGCAGGTCTCCCCCGCCCGAACGCTCCCCGTGGGCGACCTGCGGGTCGAAGACGCGATGCCCCAGGCGACCTTCGAGGCCGCCCTCGAGACCGGCCGGCGGGCGGTCGCCGACCTTCATCCCGCGCCCAAGGTCCTCGTGCTCGGAGAGATGGGGATCGGCAACACCACGCCCGCCAGCGCCGTGACCGCAGCGCTCCTCGGGCTTCCGGCCGCGGAGGTGGTCGGCCGGGGCACCGGCCTGGACGAGGAGGGGCTTCTCCGGAAGCGGGCCGTGGTCGACGACGCCCTCGACCGCGTCGCCGCCGACGACGGCGAGCCGGAGCCGTCCCCCTGGCAGGTGCTTCGGCGCCTGGGAGGCCGGGAGCTCGCGGCGGTCGCCGGGGCCGCGGTGGAAGCCGGGCGCCGACGGATCGCCGTCCTTCTGGATGGGTTCATCGTCGCCGCGGCGGTCCTGGCAGCCGTCCGGGCGGAGCCCTGGCTCGTGCCGTTTCTCGTCCCGGGGCACCGGTCCCGGGAGCCAGGGCACCGCCGCGCCCTGGACGCCATCTTCGAGCAGGTCTCCGCGCCCCACGCCGAGCCCCTTTTGGACCTGGACCTCGCCCTCGGAGAGGGCAGCGGCGCCCTCTGCGCCCTGGCCCTCGTGGACCTGGCCCTCGCCACCCACCGGGAGATGGCCACCTTCGATGAAGCCGGAGTGCCCCGGCGCGTGGAGCCCCGGTGAGGGACGGGAAGAGGGATGCCAGGTGGTCTCCGAGGCTCCGGGGATTTCGGGCCGCCTTCGTTTTCCTGACCCGGATCCCGGTCGGCGGGTTTCCCTATCGAGACGACGATTTTCGCTGGGCGACGGCCTACTTCCCGGCCGTCGGGCTCGTCCTGGGCGCCCTGCTAGGGCTCCTCGCCGCGGCGCTCCTGGCGCCCCTCGGCTCCCCGGTGACGGCTCTCCTGGTGCTGACGGCTTCCATGCTGCTGACCGGCGGCTTCCACGAGGACGGTCTCGCCGACACCGCCGATGCCCTCGGCGGCGCCTTCGACCGGGATCGGGTCCTCGAGATCCTGAAGGACTCCAGAGTGGGCACCTACGGCGCGGCGGCGGTCACCCTGTCCATCGCCCTTCGGGCCGCGCTTCTGGCCCGCCTCGAGGACGGGATGCCCATGGCCCTGGCGCTGGTCCAGAGCCTCGCCCGGACGCCTCCGCTCTGGCTCATGCTGGCGCTTCCCTACGCGACCCGGGCGGCGGTCGCCCGGTCCCCCCAGGTCACCTGGGCGGGCCCGGTGCAAGTGACCGCCGCCACCGCGTTCGCCGCCGCCGTGCTCCTCGGTTTTGTCGGCACGGGCCATCTCTCTCCGGGTCGCGCCGTCGCCCTCGCCCTGACGGGGGTCGCGGTCGCCCTCGTCACCGGGTGGCGCTATCGGGCCCGCGTCGAAGGGGTCACCGGGGACTTTCTCGGGGCGACGGAACAGGTAGGGGAGATCGCGCTACTGATGGTGCTGGCATGGACTACCGGTTGACCGCGATCCGCCACGCCCCGCTCCCGGCGGCCGGGCGGTGCATCGGACGCATCGACCTCGCCCCGGAGCTCCCGGCGGCGGGCGCCGCCGACCGCATCCTCGCCGGGATGGCCGGGGGACCCGCCCCGGGGGTCGTATGGAGCTCGTCCCTCCGTCGCTGCCGGGAACCGGCGGCGCTCGTCGCCGCCCGACTCGGCGTCGCGCATCGGATCGACGACCGGCTCCTCGAGCTGGACTACGGTGACTGGGACGGCGCCTCCTGGAAAGACATCGAGGCCCACTCCCCCGATCGTCTGGCCGCGTGGATGGCGGATTGGCAACGGGCCGCACCCCCCGGCGGAGAGACCGTGGGCGACCTCGAAGGTCGGGTCAGGAGCTTCTGGACCGAACGCGAGCGGTCCCGGCGGAAAACGGCGGAGCCGACCGACGAGCTATTGGTCGCCCACGCCGGCGTCATCCGGGCGCTTTGGGTGGTGGTCGACGGCCTATCCTGGGAGCAGGCGATGGCTCGGGCGGTTCCTCACCTGGAGCCCGAAGGCCCCTTCCAGTCGCCCTGACGAATAGCGCTCCGGTCGCCGCGAAGCCGTTGTTGAGGCCGGGGGCGACGGTCACAGGCAGGGGTCGACGTCGGTCCCGCACCAGCGGTCGTCGCCGAAGGAGAGACCTTCGGGGATGGTGACCACCAGGGCGCGTTCCAGGGCGAGCAGCGGGCCCTCGTCGTCGACGGGCTCGACGGCGACGACGAAGGGAT
>DAPKRP010000300.1:0-3004 GCA_031800515.1 Polyangiaceae bacterium LLY-WYZ-14_1
GGCCTGGGCGACGGCCAGGAGAAACGTCTTGGTGGCCGGGCCGGGGAAGTGGGCGGCGGCCTCCACCGCGCGTCGGCGCAGGATCCGAGGGACGGAGGGGTCCTGGTAGACGTCGACCAGGACGCCCACGGTCTCCGGCCCGAGGCGCCGCCAGGCGTCGGCCTCCGGGCCGCGCTCGATGGTCGAGAGCATGGCCAGCACCGTCCCCCGAGGCGGCGGCTCGGCCCCGGCGGTCCCGGGCAGTAGCCCAATCGCCCCCCCGAGAAGCCCGGCCAAGGCGACGCGGCCGATCCCCCGGATGCTGCATCCGTGCTGCATCGCTCTACGGTAGCAGGCGCCCGAGGGGGCGGCTCGAGGCGGAATGCCCCGGCTCCGGGCCGGGCGACCCGGCTCGGCATGCGTGGATCCCCGTCGGCGCGATAGGCTAGAGGGGCGGGCCCGCCGCGACCGATGATCCTCCGAACCGAGCAGGTCGACCAGACCATCGATGGCGACGACACGGTCACCCTGGTGAAGGATGTCGTCCTCACCCCGGGCAGCCAGCCCCTCGGCATGGTGCGGAAGCGGCTGCCGGCCCCGGCGGTGACCCGGGGGGCGGTGCTCCTGGTCCACGGCTTCGGCCAGAACCGCTACACCTGGCACTCGTCCAGGCGGTCCTTCTCCGCTTTTCTGGCCGCCCGGGGCTGGGACGTGTTCAACCTGGACCTCCGGGGGCAGGGGCGCTCCCGGCGCTTCGGGGCGACGCGGGCCGACGTCCTCGACGACCACGTCCGGGAAGACCTTCCCGCCTGCGCCGAGGAAGCCGCGCGTCTGTCGGGGCACGAACGGATGTTCTTCATCGGCCATTCCATGGGGGGGCTCATCAGCTACGGCGCCGCGGCCACCCTCCGGCCCCGGGTGCGCGGGATCTGCACCATCGGCTCGCCCTACCGGTTCGGCGTCGGCGTCTCGCCGATCCTGTTCTTCCTGGCCACCCTGGCCGGGGCGATCCGGGTGACCGGGGTCTTCGACGGGAATCCCGCGGTGCCCCTGCGGCTCCTGGGCCGGGCGCTCCGAACCCAGCGGCGGCTCTGGGACACCAAGGGCCTGCCCTTGCCCATCCGTGGCTGGGTGCCCGGCACCATCGAAGCCGAGGTGCTCGAGGAGTACCTGAACCGGGCCTTCGACCGCACCAGCCTGGCCCTGGCCTTCGACATCCTGCGCTCCGGGCGCCAGTCCGCGCTCCGCAGCCACGACGGGCAGATCGACTACGGGCTGGCCTTCGAGACCCTGGACCGCCCGCTCCTCGTCATCGCCGGGTCGGAAGACCACCTGGCGCCCCCGGATTCGGTGAAGCCCGCCTACGAGCGGAGCCGCTCGGCGGACAAGGCCTACCGGGTGTTCCCCTTCGGCCATCTGGACCTGCTGGTCGCCCGGGAGGCATCGAGCACGGTCTGGGCGACCATCGCCAGCTGGCTCGACCGGCGGTAGACCCGAGGATGGCTGCTCCTCCCGTCGCGGACTGGGTCGAACGGTTCACCCAGTTGATGGATGAGGCGATCCGGATCCCGGGGACGAACATTCGCTTCGGCGTCGACGCCCTCCTCGGCCTGATCCCTGGGATCGGGGACGCGGTGAGCGCCGCCGCCTCCCTATCGGTGATCGGCCTCGCCATCCGGGAAGGCGTGCCCGTGTTGGTGTTGCTGCGGATGGTGCTCAACGTCGGCATCGACGCCGTGGTCGGGGCCATCCCCGCCCTGGGGACCGTCTTCGACGTCTTCTACAAGGCCAATCGGCGCAACCTCACCCTGCTGGAAGGCTATCGCCGGGGGGAGGGCATGCCCCGGCGGGACACCGCCCTCGTGGGGCTCGTGCTGCTGCTGCTGGCGATGCTGCTCGCCCTTCCCGTCCTGCTCGGCCTCGCCTTGACCAGCCTCCTCGTGAGCCTTCTCGTCTGACCGGGGCATGGTAGTGGTCCGGCGGGCGCTGGCGGCGATGGCCAGTGACGACGTCGTCATCCTCGACCTCGACACCGGCGAAGAGCGCGACCGCGTCCGAGTCCCGACCGCGCTCCAGTCCTACGTCTTTCCGGCTCCCGGGGACGTCGGCGACCTCTACTACCTCTCCCTGACCGCCCTCGGCCGCATCACCCGCAGCTGACCCGCCCCGACGTGGTCGATTGCGCCGGCGCCCGCTGCCTCGTGATCACGGCCAACCTCGAGGCGACGCAGGCCGTCCTCGTCGAATATGCGGACGCCGCCTCCTTCGAGACCGGTGAGCTCTCGGGGACCGTCATCGTGCACGCACCAACCGACCCAGACCTCTTCCTGCATCGGGAGGAGGCGCGCTTCACCGGCAACTTCGTCGCGGACTTCGAGGGCGAGGAGGGCACTGCTCGGCGCGCTATCACGGTGTCCCGGCAGCGGATCGCGACGTACATGCCCGCGGAATGAAAGATCCCGCAAACGGTGTCGAAGGTGGAAGCGCGGCGGCGGCACGAGCGCGCAGAGGCGCGCCATGGAGTCCAATGGCGGTGCTACGCTTGCCGCGATGGAGCTGTGGACTGGTAAGATGGTGGGAAAGCCCATCGTGCCGGACGACACGAAGGGCCGACCGGGCGCGTGAACCTGGCGAGACGATGACCTCTGGCATCACGAGGCAGGCGACCCGCGAGCGCGGTCCTTTCGAGATAAGGCGAAGGAAGAAGAAGCGCAGATGGCCCGAGTGGTCGTCGACCATCCTCTTGATGGCGGCGCTGTTCGGTGCCGTGAGTGTGTGGAACGTGTTGGTGGCGTGGGCCTTCCCGGCCGACCAGGTCAACGAGGTCGCAGTCGTTCACCACTCCGAAGGGGAGTGGGTGCTCTTTATCTCTGAATACGTTGAACGATTTGGCGTCAATGGCGCCATCTATGCGGGGGCGTCCAGCTCTCGACTGTCAGTGTACGACCCGGCGACCGGAAAGAAGCGCTCACGACGATTGATCGAGCTTGCGGGGTGGCGCGGGGTGACGGTCTTGGGTCCAGGG
>DAPKRP010000301.1:0-3208 GCA_031800515.1 Polyangiaceae bacterium LLY-WYZ-14_1
CGCGTCGCCGTCGCCCCCGGTCATTTTTCTCGGCGGGCCAGGAGCTCGGTGAGGGCGCCCAGCCGCTCCCGCCCGAGGTCGGCGAAGGGGCCGGACCGGAGGGCCTCGTGCGCCTCGGCGACCAGGGCTTCCAGGCGGTCCTCGACCTCCTTCCGGATGCCTCGGCTGACCAGGAGCTCGGCGGCCTCGGCCACCGCGGAATCGTCCGCGTCCCGCATCCCGAACACCGCGGTGAGGGGCGCCCGCTCCGCCTCGGAAAGTCGCTCCTCCGCGGTGCGCACCAGGGAGGTGCGCTTGCCCGCCCGGAGGTCGTTGCCGGCGGGCTTGCCGGTCTTGCTTGGGTCCCCGAAGGTGCCCAGCAGGTCGTCCCGGATCTGGAAGGCGAGCCCGAGGGGGTCGCCGAATCGTTCCAGGGCGGCGAGCTGTTCCCCGCTGGCGCCGCCCAGGAGCGCCCCGAGGCGGAGGGGGCCCCGCACGGTGTAGCTGCCGGTCTTCAGGTCGTGCATCCGGGCGACGTCCATGCTGCCGGTCAGATCGAGGTGCTGCCCGAAAAACACCTCTTCCTGCATCCGGGTAAACGCGGCCAGGCCGTCCCGGAGCCGGCCTTCCGGGAAGGGGGCGGAGACGCAGAGCTCCCAGGCGTAGGCGCTCGCCAGATCCCCGGCGAGCACCGCGAGGGAGGCGCCGAGATGCGCATCGTCATAGCGATCCCGGAGCTCGGCGAAGGTGGACGGCCCCCCCCGACGCTCGTCGTCGAGGTCCATCCAGTCGTCGTGGATCAGCAGGTAGCTCTGGAGCAGCTCGATGGCGGCGCTCGCGTCGTCGGTGCGCGCGAGGTCCCCGTCCGGCGCGACGGTCTGGAAGGAGGCGACCAGCACGGCGGGGCGCAGCCGCTTCCCCCCCCGGAGGGTCAGCCGTGCGATCGAGTCGACGAGCTCGACGCCTTCCGGCGAGGTCCGCCGTGCGTTTTCCTGTTTGGCCTCGAGAAACGCCCGGAGTCGGGCGTCTACCCGCTCCCGGACATCCACCATCCACGACGAATCGGGTGCTCCGTGTCCCATGCTCCTCCGGCGAGGCGGCCGCGAGCGTGTGCTCGGGGGTCCGGCGAGTCAAGTACGGACCGGCGCCGCAACCATTGTGTTTTTGGGGCGTCGCGCCCATAGTCCAGCCCCGCCGCGGGCCGGGATCGACGTCGACCCCCCGTGGCCCAGGATCCCGGGCGGAGGCGAGCACCCGTGAGCGACATCCAACAGCGAAAGACCGACCACCTGGACCTCTGCGCGACGGATGCGGTCGCCTTCAAAGGCCAGACCACGCTCCTCGAGCAGGTACGGTTGGTCCACCAGTCGCTCCCGGACCTTTCCCTCGACGACCTGGACCTCGGGGTCGAGATCCTGGGCAAGCGTCTCCGGGCGCCCATCGTCATCGCCGGCATGACCGGGGGCACCGAGCGGGCTGGCAAGGTCAACCACGGCCTCGCCCGCGTCGCCGAGCGCCGGGGCTACGGCTTCGGGCTCGGGAGCCAGCGGGCCATGCAGAAGGTGCCGGAGACCATGGCGAGCTACGCGGTCCGGGAGCATGCCCCGACGACCCTGGTGATGGGGAACGTCGGGGTGGTCCAGGCCGCCCAGCAGACGACGGAAACCCTGCAGAAGCTGGTCGATGACATCGGTGCCGATGCCCTCTGCCTGCACATGAACCCGGCGATGGAGCTCATCCAGCCGGAGGGGGACCGGGACTTCCGAGGGGGCACGGACACCTTCCGTCGGCTGGTCGCCGAGCTGACCGTCCCCGTCGTCGCCAAGGAGACGGGCAACGGGATCAGCTGGGAGACGGCGAGAAAGCTCCAGGACGTGGGCGTCCGCACCGTGGACGTCTCCGGCGCCGGGGGAACCTCCTGGGTCGGGGTCGAGACCCTTCGGGCAACCGGGGGCAAGCGCGAGCTCGGGGAAGCGCTCTGGGATTGGGGTGTTCCCACGGCGGCGGCGGTGCATTTCGCCTCGCGGGCTGGCCACGCGGTCATCGCGACGGGCGGCATCAAGAGCGGCCTCGACATCGCCCGGGCCATCGCCATGGGCGCGACCGCCGGCGGGATCGCCCGGCAGGTCTTCATGGCCTTCGAACAGGGCGGGGAAGAAGGCGCCGACGCCTTTCTCGCTCAGGTCGAAGACGAGCTCCGCTCGGTGATGCTGCTGACGGGATGCCGGAACGTCTCGGAGCTCCAACAGGCGCCCCGCATCCTCGGCTCGGAGCTCAGGGACTGGACCGCCCTCACGACCCGCTGACGGCGCGACGATACGCTCTCGGCGACCTCCGACGAAAGGCTCACAGGCTCGGCGGGATGAGCTTCCGGGCGCGCCGGCGGGCCCACTCCGGCGCATCCCGGGGGGCGCCTTCGAGGAGCGGCGCCATCGGGGCAGAGCTCAGGGTGTGCCAGTAGAGGACCCGCCGCCGGCGATGCGGTGGGCCGACCTCGGCGCTGGTCCGGGCGCTGGCGAGGGCGGCGGCGAACGCCTTCGAGGTGTAGGTGGGGTCCAGGGTGAGCTGCCCGAGCTCCCGGGCGAGGGCGGTGGCCTCGGCGCCCTCCCGGCTGGGCTGGCCATAGCCGCTCCCGAAGAACCCGTGCTCGACCCGAAACCGGCGTAGGGAGGGCCCGGCGACGTCCGGGAAGCGCGGGTCCCGCTGACGCAGGCGTCGATTGGCCCGCCGGGCGAGCGCCCCGAGGACGGGGCGGGCGACCAGGTAGCCGTCGGTCACCCGAACCCCGACGACCGGCACGGTCAGCCCGGCGGCGGAGAGCCCGAGGCTCAGGCCGACGAGGGTGCCCCCGCTGCCGAAGGCCACGACGATCTCGTCGGGCTCGGGCAGCTCTCCGGCGTCGATCTGGGCGGCGAGCTCGAGGCCCGCTTCCACGTAGCCGAGAACTCCCACGGAAGACGAGCCCCCCGGGGGTACCAGGTAGGCCCGCTCTCCCCGTCGCCGCAGCCCCGCCGCCCGGGACAGCATTCGGGCGGCCACCCCCGGGTAGGAACGGGCGGGGGCGAGGGCGGCGCCGCGTCCCACCCCGGCCCGAAGGTTGGTCTCGACGTGGGGGGTCCAGGGCTGGGGCAGCATCACCGCTTCCACCCGCAGCCCGAGGTCTCCCGCGTGGGTGGCGGTGGCCAGCACGTGATTCGAGCCGAAGGCGCCGGTGGTGACGACGACGGTG
>DAPKRP010000302.1:0-5074 GCA_031800515.1 Polyangiaceae bacterium LLY-WYZ-14_1
AGACCGCGGCGGAGGCGGCGGAGGGGGGCACCGAGGCCCGCGGGGCATCGAGGTCGCTCAGGGGGACCGTGTGGCTTTCCCCCCGGTCATCGGTAGACGGATCGAACACGGCCCGCTCATCGCCACGGGTGCCAAAGGCGACGGGGAAACTCAATCCGTAGATCTTTGTATTTTTTGCGTTTTCCTCGCTGGGCCGCTCGGGGGCCGCCTCGGAGGCCGCTCAGGGGCCGCCGTCGTCCGGCTCCCGGGGGAAGGGCACGAGACGCTCCACCGGGATGCCTCCGCCGCCGTCCTGTAGCTGGAAGAAGAGCAGGGTGTCCCCGCTCATCCCCTCGATCTCGAGCTGCCAGGCGCCTTCCAGATCCGCCCGGACGATGACCCCGGCGTCCGTGTCCATATTCACGCAGGCGACGAAGGCCTCGGGACGGGCGGTGCCCGCGGCCTGGACGAAGCCGTCCGGGTCGGGCGCGGAGAGGGCTTCCACGGCGGGCGGCGGTACGGGGAGGGTCGGCGCCGAAGTGCACCCCCATCCGGCGCCTAGGCCGACCAGGAGCCAGAGCGCCGCTCGCCGTCCAAGCGCATGGCTCCTGGTCCGCTTGGTCCGGTCCGCCGGGAGTCGAGGATCCTGCCTGCCCACGGTCTCGAGCGTCTGCAAAAACGACACCATGCGGTTCGGTCTGCCCCCGGCGCGGTGATGGCCTCCGCGATCGTCTATTAGGTTGGCGGTTCGTCAACTCGGTTGGCTTTGTCCCCGGGGCCAGGGGCTGCCAGCGCCGCGGGCCTGGTGCGCCTCCCGGCTTCTGCTGGTAGCGTCCGGGCTTCTTCTAGCCCAGGGAAACCATGGTCGATTCACCGCAGACGCTGCCCATCTCGATCGATGACGAGATGCGGCGCTCGTATCTCGACTACGCGATGTCCGTCATCATCGGACGCGCGATCCCCGACGTCCGAGACGGGCTCAAGCCGGTCCACCGCCGGATCCTCTACTCCATGCACGAGCAGGGGGTGCGGTGGAACTCGTCCTACAAGAAGAGCGCCCGCATCGTCGGCGACGTCCTCGGCAAGTACCACCCTCACGGCGACAGCGCCGTCTACGACGCCCTGGTCCGCATGGCCCAGGACTTCTCCATGCGGTACCCGCTGGTGGACGGCCAGGGGAACTTCGGCTCCGTCGACGGGGACCCGCCGGCGGCCATGCGGTACACGGAGGTCCGGATGAGTCGGGCGGCCTCCGAGCTGCTCGCCGACATCGACAAGCAGACGGTCGACTTCGGCCCGAACTTCGACGACAGCGAATCCGAGCCGCTGGTCCTCCCGAGCCGGATCCCGAACCTGCTGGTGAACGGCTCCGGCGGGATCGCCGTCGGGATGGCCACCAACGTGCCCCCGCACAACATGCGGGAGGTCGTCGACGCCACCATCCGCCTCATCCGGGACCCGGAACTCCCTGTCGAGAACCTGATGGTCGACGACCCGGAGACCGGCCGGCTCGGGGTCAAAGGCCCGGATTTCCCGACCGCGGGCTTCGTCTATGGCACTTCCGGCATCGTCCAGGCCTATCGCACGGGCCGGGGCCGGGTGGTGATGCGCGCCCGCGCCGAGGTCGAGAAGATGCCGGGCAAGGGCGACCGGGAGATGATCGTCGTCACGGAGCTGCCCTACCAGGTCAACAAGGCGGAGCTGCTCAAGAAGATCGCGGACCTTGTCCGGGAAAAGCGGATCGAAGGCATCAGCGACCTCCGGGACGAGTCCGACCGGAGCGGCATGCGGATGGTCATCGAGCTCAAAAAGGACTGTTTCCCGGAAATCGTCCTGAACAAGCTCTATCAGATGACCGCCCTTCAAACGACCTTCGGGGTCAACGCCCTCGCGATCGTCGGTGGCCGGCCGCGGGTCTGCGGGCTGAAGGAGCTCCTCGAGCACTTCATCACCCATCGGCGGGAGGTCGTGACCCGGCGGACGCGCTTCGAGCTCGCCCAGGCGCGCTCCCAGCGGGAGGTGGTCGAGGGGCTCGGGATGGCGGTCACCGAGGTTGACCTGGTGGTGCGCACCATCCGGGAGTCGGCGGACCCGGAGATCGCCCGGGAGGCCCTGATGAGGCTGCCCCTCCAGGGACTCGAAGAGTTCGTGCGGCGGGCGGGGCGGCCGGAAGAGGAGATCGCCAAGGCCCGGGAGCGAGGCGACTATTTCCTCAGCGAGCGCCAGGCGAAGGCGATCCTCGACATGCGGCTCGCCCGTCTGACGGGGCTGGAACGGGAGAAGCTGGCCACGGAATACGGCGAGCTCTCCGAGCTCATCGCCCGCCTCGAGGCGATTCTCGGAAGCGAGCGGCTGCTCCTCGACGTGATCGTCGAAGAGCTCGAAGAGATCCGCTCCCGCTACGGCGACGAGCGACGGACCGAGATCGTCCCCGATGACGGCGACATCTCCATGGAGGACCTCGTCGCCGACGAAGAGGTCGCCGTCACCGTCACCCACGCCGGCTACATCAAGCGGGTCCCGATCACCGAATACCGGGCCCAGGGCCGCGGCGGGCGAGGTTCCCGGGGGATTCAGACCCGGGACCAGGATTTCGTCAGCACCCTCTTCGTGGCGAACAACCACGCCGACGTCCTGTTCGTCACCGACGCGGGCAAGGCCTACGCGAAGAAGGTCTGGCAGATCCCCCAACTGGCCCGGGCGGCTCGGGGTCGGGCGCTGGTGAACTTCATCGGGATGGACCCGTCGACCCGGGTCGCGGCCATCGTGCCGATCCGGGAGGTGGTCGACGATGGCTTCCTCCTCACCTGCACCCGCAAGGGGCGGGTCAAACGGACGGCCCTCTCCGCCTACGCCAACATCCGGCAGAACGGCATCATCGCCGTCGCCATCGAAGACGGGGACGAGCTCCTCGACGCCCGGGTGGTCACCGACGGGCAGCAGGTGATCCTGGGGACGGCGAACGGCCACAGCATCCGGTTCGCGGTCACCGACGTGCGGCCCATGGGCCGGGACTCCCGGGGGGTGAAGGGGATCGACCTCCGGGAAGGGGATCAGGTGGTCGGGCTCGCCGTGGTCGAGGACGAGTCCTACCAGGTGCTCACCCTCAGCGAGAACGGCTATGGCAAGCGCACCCCGATCTCCGAATGGCGGGTCCAGAACCGGGGGGGCTACGGCATCATCGCCATGGATTGCTCCGAGCGGAACGGGTCGATGGTCCGGCTCCGGGTCGTCCACCCGGAGGCCCACGTGATGGTGGTCACGGACGGCGGGCAGGTGATCCGTACCCGGGTGAGCGAGATCCGGGAGGCCAGCCGGAACACCCAAGGCGTTCGGATCATCCGGCTCGACGAGGGCGAGCGGGTGGTCGACGTCGAGCCCCTCGCCGAGGGTGACGACGACGAAGACGACGACGCGGGGGCGAACGGCCAGTCCGTGCTGCCCCTCGACGGCGGCGGCGACCCCGGGAGCTGACCGGGCTCGGGTCGGACCTCCGGGCTTCGGGGGCGCTCCCCGCCGCTGCCGGCGGGTGACCCCTCGGGGCCAGCTGATTCGATGGCCGGATCGCGTCCAGATTCTGGAGCCTTGGCCGCCAACGGTGTAACTTTCACCTAGCCGTGACCGGACCCGTTCTCGGTATCGACCTCGGGACCACCAACTCGGCGGTCGCGGTGATGCGCACGCCCGGCCGCCCGGAGGTGCTGGAAGACGCCGAGGGCCATGCCCTCATCCCGTCGGTGGTCTCCTTCAAGCCCGACGGCGAGGTCATCGTCGGGCGGGCTGCGAAGGAACGCCGGCTCCTCGACGCCTCCAACACCATCTACTCCGTCAAGCGGCTCATCGGTCGCCCCTACCGGAGCGAAGAGGTCCGGCAGGCCCAGCAGCGGTTCACCTTCGACCTGCTGGAAGGCCCGAAGGGCGGCCTGGTCGTCGCGACCCGGGGCGAAAAGTACACCCTCAGCGAGATCAGCGCCTTCGTCCTGCGTCAGGTGCGCAGCGTCGCCGAGAAGGCCCTCGGCGAGACCTGCACCCGGGCGGTCATCACCGTCCCGGCGAACTTCAACGAGCTCCAGCGGAGCGCCACCAAGGCCGCGGGCGGGGTGGCGGGCCTCGAGGTGTTGCGCATCCTCAACGAGCCGACGGCGGCCGCCCTGGCCTACGGCCTCGACCGGCGCTCGGCCCAGGAGCGGGTGGCGATCTTCGACCTGGGTGGCGGCACCTTCGACATGTCCGTCCTCGACCTCTCCGGGGACGTCTTCGAGGTGGTGGCCACCGCCGGGGACAGCTACCTCGGCGGGGACGACATCGACCTGCTGATCGCGGACCAGATGGCCTTCGCCTTCCTCGAGCGCCATCGCTACGACCCGCGGCAGGATCCCCAGGCCTTCGAGCGACTGCGGGCGGCGGCGGAATGGGCGAAGGTGCAGCTCTCCACCGAGTCCGAGGTCCAGCTCACCATCGAGGAGCTCGCCTACGGGTCCGGGGGGAAGAGCCTCGACCTCGTCTTCGAGATCTCCCGAGACACCCTGGAGAGCCTGGCCCAGCCCCTCCTCGCCCGGAGCTTCGACGTCTGCGAGGACGCCATGCGGGTGGCCGGCATGCGGGCGACGGACCTCGACACGGTGATCCTGGTCGGAGGCGCCACCCGGATGCCGCTCGTGCAGCGCATGGTCGCCGAGTACTTCGGCGCCCAGCCCCTGGCGGACATCGATCCGGATCTGGTCGTCGCCAAGGGCGCCGCGGTGCAGGCCCACGCCCTGTCCGTTCCCCGGCGGCGCGCACCGGTGGCACCCATCACGGCGAGCTCCCTGCCTCCTCCCGCCACCGGCGCCGGGGGCGGCGCGGTCCTCGGGCGCATCCAGATGGTCACGAAGCCGACCCGGACGCCGGCGCGACCGTCGACCCGCACCCGGGTCGTCGAAGAGCGGCCGCCCCCGGACGCCGCCGGTCGGCGACGCCGGGGCGGACCGCCCCCTCCCCCGGTGCCTGGCTCGCCCCAGGAAGAGCGCACCCGGGACGTGCGGGACTCGATGGCCTCGGGGCTCCTCACCCTGGACGACCCGACGGGGGAGCCCTCCGGCGCCCATCGCGTGCC
>DAPKRP010000303.1:0-3776 GCA_031800515.1 Polyangiaceae bacterium LLY-WYZ-14_1
CCGCACATGACGGGCATGTCGTCGTCGTCGTCGTCGCCCGCCATCATGTCGTCGTCGTCGTCGCCGGCCATCATGTCGTCGCCGCCGTCGTCGCCGCAGGCGGTGGTCAGCCCGGCGAGGGCCAGCAGGGCCAGCAGAAGCTGCATCTTCAAGATATTGGTCATCGGTCTTGTCTCCTCCTAGCCCCGGCCGGCGTCCCGTGGGTGGTCCCCGGGGGGCGACTCTCCGAGGGCGCTAGGTAACCCGAAGCCGGAGCCGGTACAAGGACTTAGAGGGTGTTGAGGAATCCCTCGCGAGCCCTCGGAAGCGGGCTGCAGCCCTTCGCCGCCCCACCCTCCGCTCAACAATGCGCCAGCATTGTCTCGGTCGGTTGGAACGCCGCAGGACAACACCCCCCTCCCGATCCCCTCACGAGGGATTCCTCAACACCCTCTTACGCAGACGGGGCCTGCTTCCGATGCGTGCCCGGGGGCCGGGCCCCGGCGGCGCGGCGCGGGTCCGGCAGGTGGGTCCGGAAGCGTGGTCTCCGGTCAGGCGGCGCGGCTGAGCCCGGGGTCGTCCCGGCGTCCGGGTGCCTCGGCCGAATCGTCGTGGCGGCCCCGGCGTTCCCGTCGGCCGGCGACGAGCACGTAGAGGAGCGGCACGACGAACAAGGTGAGGCCGGTCGCCACGATCATCCCGCCGATGACCGCCCGAGCCATGGGCGCCCAGATCTCCGCTCCGTCCCCGAAGCCCAGGCTGAGAGGCACCATCCCCAGAATGGTGGTCAGGGCGGTCATCAGGATGGGCCGCACCCGGGTGCGGGCCGCCTCGAGGCAGGCGTCGTCGAGGTCCATGCCCTCGGCCCGCCGGCGTTTGAGGACGTCGACCAGGACGATGCCGTTGTTGACCACCACCCCGCCGAGGAGGATCACCCCGACCAGCGCAGTCACCTGGAGGGTGGTCCCGGTGAGCGCGAGCCCCAGCACCACCCCGATCACCGCCAGGGGCACCGTGAACATGATGACGAAAGGCTCGAGCAGGCTCTCGAACTGGCTCGCCATCACCATGTAGACCAGCGCCAGGGCGGCCAGGAGCGCCATCCCCAGCTTGAAGAAGGCGTCCCGAAGGTCCTCGGCGGTCCCGCCGATCTCGACCCGCACCCCCTCTGGCCGCGGCACCTCGGCGAGCCGCTGCTCGACCCGGCCGACCAGGCCTCCCAGGTCCAATCCCTCCGCGGTGATCTCGACGGTGGCGAGGCGCTGCTGGTCTTCGTGCTCGATCGCCGTCGGCCCGAGGCGGTAGCCCAGCTCGGCGAGGCTGCCGAGGGGCACGCTGCCCCCCGCGGGCAGTTGCACCGGGACGTAGCGCAGGCGGTCGACGTCGGCGCGGACGTCCTTCGGAGCCCGCACCCGGACGACGAACTCGTCCCCGCCTTCCCGGAAGACGGTGGCGGCGACCCCCCGGTACCAGCCCCGGAGGGTGGCGGTGACCTCCGCGGGGGTGAGCCCCAGGGTCCGGAGCCGGTCCCGGTCGAGCTCGAGGGCCAGCTCCGGGCTCCCGGTCTGCATGGAGAAGCGGGTCTCCCGCACCCCGTCGACCCCAGCCAGGGCGTCCCGAAGCTCGCGACCGTAGGTGCGCAGGATGGAGAGGTCCTCCCCGAAGAGCTTCACCTGGATGTCTCCCCCGCTGCCCCCCAGGGCAAAGGACTGGATGCGGACATCGACCCCGGGGATCTCCCGGAAGCGCTCCGCCAGGTCCGCCTCGATCTCCTGCTGGCTCCGGTCCCGTTCCGAGATCGGGGGAAGCTGGAGTCGGAGGGTGCCTTCGTTGGTGTTGCCCCCGAAGACGGCGGCGAAGCCTTCCGGCACGCCGTAGTCGGTGACCAGGACGCCGGCCTCCGGCACTTCTTCGGCGATGGCCGCCTCGACCTCCCCGACCACCTCCCGCATCCCCTCGAGGGAGATCCCCGGGGGGGCGGTGAGCTCCATCCGGACCTCGCTCGTGTCCGCCTTGGGAAGGAAGTCCTGGCCCAGCAGGGGCACGACGCCGAGGGCCAGGGCGAAGCCGAGGGCCGCGCCCCCGAGCACCCGCGCCTTGTGGCGAAGGGACCAGGCCAGGGCGGCCTCGTAGCGCGGGCCCAGGCGGTCGAGGAAACCGGTCCGCGCCCGAAGAGCCGCGGCGAAGCGGGAGCGCTGATCCTTGCCGACGAGCCGGCTCGCCATGAGCGGCACCAGGGTGAGGGCCACCACCAGGGACGAGAGCAGGGTGACGGTGATGGTGAGCACCAGGTCCCGGAAGAGCTCGCCGGCGATCCCCTGGACCAGCAGGATCGGCACGAAGACGACCACCGTCGTCAGGGTCGAGGCGAAGAGCGGCAGGGACATCTCCTGGGCGCCGCGGATCGCCGCCTCCCGGGGTGGGGTCCCGCGTTCCACCTCCTGGAAGGCGGCTTCGAGCACCACGATGCCGTTGTCGACCAGCATGCCGACGGCCAGGGCGAGCCCCGCCATGGAGATCAGGTTGAGGGTGACCCCGAGCCCATCCATCGCCACGAAGGCGACCACGATGGAGGTCGGGACGGCGACGACGGCGATGAGGCTCGTCCGCCAGGAGCGCAGGAACACCAAGAGCACCAGCCCGGTCAGCAGGAAGGCCTGCACGGCGGTGAGCCCCAGGTTCCCGATGGCCCGGAGGATCGCCTCGGACTCGTCGAAGAGCGGCTCGAGGACGACGCCCTCCGGGAGCCGTTCCTGGATCCCTGGCAGCGCCTCGCGCACGTTCCGGGCGACCTGGACCGTGTTGGCGGCGGACTGCTTTCGAACGGCGACCAGGACCGCGGGCACCCCGCTCGCGGTGACCACGTGGGTCTCGTCCTCGAAGCCGTCGACCACCTCGGCGACCTCGGACAGGGGGATGGGACGGCCTCCTCGCTGACCGACGACGACGTCTTCGATCTCGGCGACGTTCCGGAGCTGGCCGCTCGGCGCCAAGGCGAGGGACTGGGTTCCGTCGTCGACGGTGCCGGTGGGGACCAGCACGTTCGCCGCCTGAAGGGCGTCGGCGATCCCCTGCGGGGTGAGGCCCAGGGCCTCTACCCAGGCGGGGCGGAGGCGGACCTGGATCTGGCGCTCGAGGCCGCCGATCACCTCCGCGGCGGCCACCCCTTCGAGGCGGCCGAAGAGCGGCTGGATGCGTTCGACGGCGAGCCGCCGGAGCTCGTGGCCGTCCATCGGCCCCTCGAGGGCCAGGAAGAACACCGGCGCCAGGCTCGGGTCGAGGGCGAAGGTCAGGGAGCTGCCGAGGTCGTCCGGGAGGAAGTCGTCGGCGAAGAGCTCGAGGTTCTTCCGCACCTCGACCTCGGCGGCGTCCATGTCCGTGCCCCAGGTGAAGCTCACCACCACCAGCGAGGTGCCCTCCCGGGAGGTGCTGCGGACGCCCTCGACGTTCTCGACGCTGGCGACGGCGCGCTCGATGGGCTCCGTGACCAGGGTCTCGACGTCTTCCGAGCTGGCCCCCTCGTAGCCGGTGACCACGGCGATGACCGGGAGGTCGACCTCCGGGAGCTGGTTCATCGGCAGCCCGAGCAGACTGAACAGACCAAACCCGACGAGGGCCAGGTAGACCATCGCCGTGGTGACCCCGCGGCGGATGGAAAGGGCGCCGGGGCTGCTCACGAGGCGTTCCCCCGCGGCGACCTTCTCGACCCGGTCCCCGAACGAGTCGCGCAGAAAGGTGCAGAGCGCTTCGAGCGACTCCGCATCGAGCGGCTCTCCCTCGCGCTCCACGGCATCGTC
>DAPKRP010000304.1:0-6195 GCA_031800515.1 Polyangiaceae bacterium LLY-WYZ-14_1
TGGCGGGCCTCCTCGCCGACCGGGACGCGGATCGTTTCGCTGCCGCCTGGGCCCTCCTGCGGCGGGTCGAGCACCGAATCCACGCGACCGCCGGCTACCAGACCCACCTCCTGCCCCGGGGGGAAGATGCGCAGGAACGCATGGCCCGTTCCCTCGGCTTCCGGGACTGGGGGGCGCTGAACGTCGAGCTCGCCAACGCGCGAGACGTCGTCTCCGACCTGTTTGCCTCCCTCGGTAGCCCGGAGGACCAGGCGCCCAATCCGGCCCTCGTCGCCATCGCCGACGGCGCGATGACGGGCTTCGCCGAGGTCGACGACCTCGACGCCCTCGGGCGCCGCCTCTCCCGCGTGCTCCGGGTGACGGAGCCGGACGAGGCCATCGCTCACCTCCGGCGACTGGGGCGGAGACCGGAGAGCCCCTTCGGCACGATGGGGCGCCGCAGCCGACCCGGGCTCGCCCCCGGGCTCCTCGAAGAGGTGAGGGCCTCGACGGACGGGGACCGGGCCCTTCGCTATCTGGCGGACCTGTTCGGACGCATGGGAGGTGCCTGGGGCTATGACCGGTTGCTCGAGGAGAATCCCCAGCTCGCCCGCCGCCTGGTCGGCCTCTTCGGCGCCAGCCCGGCCCTCGCCGAGGCGTTGGTTCGGCATCCGGAATCCGTCGACAATGTCCTCCTGACCCCGACCGGCGGAGACCCGACGGTGGTCGATGACGCCCATCGCCAGCTCGTCGGCGAGGCGGCGGGGAACCCCGAGCACTTCGTCGCCCTCCTCCGGCGGCGGAAGCGGGAGACGACCCTGGAGGTCGGCCTCGCCTTCGTCGCCGGCGAGCTCGACCTGCGGCAGGTCGAAGCCCGGTTGAGCGCCCTCGCCGAAGCCCAGATCGCCGCGGCCTTCCGCTTCGCCCGGGAGGAGGCGGAGCGGGCCGGGGGCGCCCTCCCGGCGATGGCGGTGAGCGCCCTCGGGAAGCTGGGCGGCGGGGAGCTCGGCTTCGGCGGCGACCTCGACCTGTTCTTCGCCTACGACCGCCGGGACGCCCAGCCCGACGACCTGGAGCGGGCCACCCGAGTCGCCCAGCGGACGATGCGGCTGCTCTCCCAGCCGGACGCCGAAGGAGAGGGCTACGAGACGGACATCCGGCTCCGGCCCGGCGGCTCCCAGGGGATGCTGGTGGTGAGCTTGGCGGCCTTCGACCGCTACCACGAGGGTCGGGCGGCGGACTGGGAGCGCCAGGCGCTCGTCCGGGCGCGCCCCCTCACGGGGGACCCGGATCTCCTCGACGCCCTGGCCCGGCGCTTCGAAGACCTGGCCTTCCGTCGGGGTCCCGGCGATGCCCTGGCCCTGGCGGCGCTCCGGGCCCGCATCGAAGAGGAGCTCGCCCGGGAGCGCCGCGACCGCCGGCACCCGAAGCTCGGCTGGGGCGCGTTGGTCGACGTCGAGTTCCTCGTCCAGCACGCCCAGATGCGCCTCGGGGAAGCCCACGCGGACCTGCGCACCGGCCACACCCAGGATGCCCTGGCGCGACTCACGGGGAAGCGGTTGATCCCCGGGGACGACGGCGAGGCCCTGCTTTCCGGGCACCGGTTCTTCCGCCGGGTCGAGCAGAGCCTCCACCTCGTGGACCCGGGGACGGGGGGCGTCCTACCCGTCGGGGGGCGAACACCCGTGCGGGTCGCCCGATTCCTCGGCATCCGCGCCCGGGACGGGATGTCTCCGGAGGAGACGCTGCTGGCCAGCTGGGCCTGGCACGCGCGAAAGATCCGGAAGCTCTTCGAGCGCCACGTCGGTCCCGTCGGCCGACCCGCTCCGTTCTGAGCTGCTCGGGTCTGCCCGCGTCCCGTCGACGTCAGACGGTTTCGCCGACCTCTCGGCCAGCGAAGAGCACGTCCTTCAGGTAGAGGAACCGCATGCAGTGGGGGCACTGCTCGACGCTGTCGCCGTAGTGGAGCTTCTGAAACTGCATCGGCGTGATCTGCAGGCGGCACCCCTGGCAGGTGCCGTCGACGACCTCCACGACGGGCTTCGGCCGGCTCTTTCGGATCCGCTCGTAGCGCGCGAGGACCTGACGGGAGACCTTCGCCGCCGCCTCCTCCCGGCCGGCGGAGACCTCGGCCTTCTTGGCCTGGAGCTCTTCGACTCGGGCCGCCGCCTTCGCCTCTTCTTCCGCCACCTCGGCGCGGAAGTCGGCAAGCTCCTTTTCGTGACTCTCCAGAGCCTGCCGGAGGTCGCCGAGGGCGGACTCGATACGCTCCCGCTCGCCCTCCCGGTCCCGGGAGGAACGGCGGACGGCGTCGAGCTCCCGCTCCGCGGCCTCTGCCTCCCGGGCGCTCCGGGCTTTTGCCGCCTTGGCGCGGGCCCGGACGAGCATCTCGTTCCGAGCGCTGATGTCCGCGCTGGCGGACTCCCGGAGGCCCTCCGCTTCGGCGAGCTGGGATCGTTCTTTCTCGAGCAGGGTCTCGAGCTTCCCCAAGTCCGCCCTGAGCTCCTCGAGACGTTCCGGGATCGCGGTCAACTCATCGTCGAAATCCCGGGAGGCCTCGTCGATGTCCGCGAGCTTGATGAGGGCCTTCAGCTGTTCACGCACTCCGCCTCCGCGATCGTCGCCGATCGAACCGCGCGATTACCCCGAGCAGGTGAGCCTTGCAAGAGTCAGTCTGGCGACACTGGCGCGGCGTCGAAGGCATGGCTGGGCCGGACCCGAGCCCGAGGAAGCGAGGCAAGAACGACGAAGGACATGCTGGTAGGCCCAGCTGGATTCGAACCAGCAACGACCCGGTTATGAGCCGGGGGCTCTGACCAGTTGAGCTATGGGCCCGCGCCCGAGGGTGCCCGGGCGATTCGACGTACCCGCCCGGTCGGGCGGGGTCACTGTTCGATGAAGCTGCGCAGCTGCTTCGAGCGGCTGGGATGCCGGAGCTTACGAAGCGCCTTCGCTTCGATCTGCCGGATCCGTTCCCGGGTCACCTCGAAGTCCTGACCCACCTCTTCCAGGGTGTGGTCGGAACGCTCGCCGATGCCGAACCGCATTCGGAGCACCTTTTCCTCCCGCGGCGTCAGGGTCTTGAGGACGCGGCGGGTCTGGGATTCGAGGTTCCCGGAGACGCAGGCTTCGATGGGGGAGACCACCGACTTGTCCTCGATGAAATCGCCCAGGTGGCTGTCTTCCTCTTCGCCGATCGGGGTCTCCAGCGAGATGGGCTCCTTGGCGATCTTCAGGACCTTCCGGACCTTGTCCAAGGGCATCTCCATCTTGTCGGCGATCTCTTCCGGGGAGGGTTCCCGGCCGAGCTCCTGGACCAGGTAGCGGGAGGTCCGGATGAGCTTGTTGATCGTCTCGATCATGTGGACCGGGATGCGGATGGTGCGCGCCTGATCCGCGATCGCCCGGGTGATCGCCTGTCGGATCCACCAGGTGGCGTAGGTCGAGAACTTGTACCCCCGACGGTACTCGAACTTATCGACCGCCTTCATGAGGCCGATGTTCCCCTCCTGGATCAGATCCAGGAACTGAAGACCCCGATTGGTGTATTTCTTGGCGATGGAGACGACGAGCCGGAGGTTGGCTTCGACGAGCTCCGCCTTCGCGAGCTCTGCTTCCCGCTCCCCGAGGTGGAGCTCCCGGTAGGTCTGACGAAGCACATCGACCGGCTGGCCCATGTCTTCTTCCACCTTCCGGATGGACTTCTGGGCTTCCCGCACGGCTTCTTCCGCCATGCGGAGCTGCTCGACGCTGGCGCCGGTCTTCTTCTGGATCCGCTTTTCCGCCGCCTTGGAAGCCTGCATCGACGCCATGGTCTTCTTGAGCTCCCGGTGGTCCACGCCGACTCGGGCTTCCGCGTCCGCGACCACCCGTTCCGCCCGCTCGACCCGTCGGATGTAGCCCTTGATCTGGGTGACGACCTTGTCGACTTGCTTCTTGCTGAGCCGGAGCTCCCGGAGCGTGGCGATCCGGTCCTTCCGATGCTTTTCGAGGTTCGCCTGATGGGCCTTTCGGGTTCGCTCGGCGACACGCTTTCCGCCGTCGAGCTCGGCCCGGATCTTCCCCATCTGGCTTTCGATCCGCTTGACCTTGTCGAAGGCGCGGAGCACCCGGGCCCGGACCTCTTCTTCGTCGACCTCTTGGCCGTCTTCGTTTTCCGTGTCCTTGACGACGTCTTTGACCCGGAGCTTGCCGCGGCGGAGGCCTTCGCCGATCTCCAGGATCTCACCCACGCCGACCCGGGAGTTGAGGATCACTTCGAAGACCCGGTTTTCCCCCTTTTCGATGCGCTTCGCGATCTCGACTTCCCCCTCCCGGGTCAGCAGCGAGACCGAGCCCATCTTCCGCAGATACATGCGGACCGGGTCGTTCGACTTCGTGTTGTAGGCCTCTTCCACCGGCGGCGGAGGAATGGAAGGTCGGTCGTCGTCCGTGGGCTTCCGGCGGGTCGCCGGCTTCGTGACGTGACCGACGTCGGCGGCTTCCGCGGCGGTGGTGGCGTTACCGGCGGCGGTCTTCCCGTTTTTGTTCGCCGGCGTGCTGTCGACGACGTCGATGGCCTCGTTGCCGAGGAGCATCATGAGGTCGTCGATCTGCTCGGACGTCACCATGTCCGGCGGAAGGGCGTCGTTCAGCTCGTCATAGGTGAGGTAGCCGCGGCTCCGGCCCCGTTCGAGGAGGTTCTGGACTTCCTTCCGTTCCTTGTCCCGGTTCCGCCCGTTGGCGCCGGCTCCCCGACTCCGGGGGGACGACGACGAAGCCTTCTTCCCGGCAGAGGCCGGCTTGCCGTTGGTTGCGGCCTTTCCGTTCGTGGCCGCCTTCCCGGTCGCCGCCGCCTTGCCGTTCGCCGAAGGCTTCCCGGTCGAGGCCGACTTGCCGTTCGCAGATGCCGAAGAGGAGGAGGAGGAGGCCGCTGCCTTGGAACGGCTCGTGGTCGGGGGCGCCGCGGATCCCTTCCGCGACCCTCGTCCGCTCCGAGCCTTCTCCGCGCGCGCCGTGTCCCTCGTTCCCATCTTCACCTCTTGGTGAACGGTCCGCCGGTGGTGACCCCGGCCCCGTCCAGCCTATGCATCAAGTTGCTTGCCTTCCCCCCGCATCGCCGACGGTCGCCGCGTCCTCCCGCGTCGCCCCCGGGTCACCAGCCCGGGGTCCGCGGCCACCCGTCCCGCTTCCCACGGCGTCCCGGGCGCGGGCCGCCACCGCATCCCGCTCCCGAGTGAGGGCATCCGCCTCCTGGTCGTCCCCGCGACGACGGGCGTCGACGATCCGCGCATCCAGCCCGGGAAGTTGGCGCGACCAGTAGCGTCGCGCCAGTCGCGGGAGACCGTCCGCCAGCACGGTTTGGGCGGCCTCGGCGTCGTATTCCTGCACGGCGAGCCGTCCTTCGAGCCAGCGACGTAGCACCGCAAGCTGCCCCGGATCGGATATCGTCGTCGTGAGCTGCTCGAGCAAGAGGCTCCCGTTCAAGGCTCGCCCGCCTTGGACCGTGCGCGCCGCCAAATCAACCATGGCGCGAAGACCTGGTGACGTCAAAACGTGAGGGAGCTCGCCCGCCTCCTCCGAATGGAGCAGCGACGGCTGGTCCAACAGCGCGCCGACCAGCGCGCGCTCGAGGGGGGGCAGCACCTGGGCCTCGTCGACGGGGGCTTCCCGCCGGGAAGGTCCTCCCCGGGGCGGAACCTCCCCCGGCGGGCCGTGGCCGCCCCGAGCTGGGGGGCCCCGGTCCACGCTCCCCGGAGCGCCCGAGGGACGGCGCCGTCCTCCCTGCTCCCGCTCCCGGGCCGCCCGGAGACCGCGCCGGAGCTGGCGCCGGACGACGTCGATGTCCGAGACGCCGAAGCGACGGGCCACCCGCTCGACGTACAGCCGGGCCTCCACGGGGTTGTCGACCCGAGCGAGGACCGGACCGAGATCGGCGATGGCCTCCCCGCTCGCCCGCGGATCCCCCGCCGCCTCCCGGGCCGCCGCGTCGATGAGATGCTCGACGATTCCCGGCGCGGTCCGGACCCGCTGGACGAGGGCGTCGGCTCCTTGACTCCGCAGGAAGCTGTCCGGGTCTTCCCCGGGGGGCAGGGACGCGACCTTGGCGGCCAGACCGACCCGCGCCAGGACGGGATAGGCGGAGCGCACCGCCGCCCGTCCGGCTCGGTCGCCGTCGAAGAGCAGCACCACCACCTCGGCGAAGCGGCGCAGGAGCCGCGCCTGGGCTTCCGTGAG
>DAPKRP010000305.1:0-19010 GCA_031800515.1 Polyangiaceae bacterium LLY-WYZ-14_1
CCCAATCCCTGGTGCTGCTCGGGGACCTGCCCCTGAGCACCCCGGACACGGGCCCCTTCGACCTCGCCCTCCTCGACGCCACCGCCTTCGAACGGGTGGAGGTCTACCGGGGCGGTGCCCCCGCCTGGCTCGGCAGCGGGGCCGTGGGTGGGGTGATCCGGCTGGTGCCGCCGGCGGTGGACGAGGCCGAGCTTCGCGGCCGGATCACCGTCGGCTCCTTCGGCCTCTGGCGCCTTGGGCTCGGCGTCGACGCCGCCCCGGGGGACGCCCGGCTCTCCTCGGTGGTCTCCATCGACGGCGCGCGGAACGATTTCCCCTTCCGGGACGACGGGGGGACCAGCCTCGACCCGACGGATGACGGGATGGGGCGCCGGCGAAACGCGGATAGCCTCGGCGGCTTCAGTCTGAGCCGGCTCGCCCTGGACGTCGGCGGAGCGGGACGGTTCACCGCCGTCGCCCTGGCCACCGCCCGGCGGGGGGGCGACCCGGGACCCGCCCAGACCACGGCGGAGGAGACGGAGCGCCGGGACGGCCAGACCAACCTGCAGCTCGCCTACGACCATCGCTTCGACCGCGGCACCGTGCAGCTCGCCCTCGGCGGGGGACATCGCCGGCGACGGGTCTCGGACCCCCTCGGGGAGATCGGTCTGGATCGGAACCAGAGCGACGACCTCTTCCTGCACGTCAACGGGCGGCTGGCCACGGTCATCCGCCTCACCGATTTCCTCGAGGCGACCGGGGTGACCGGCTTCACCTGGGCGACGATGCGGCCGGAGGACCGGTTCACCCCGTCCATCGACGACTCCTTCCGCCGGTCCCTCCACGCCACCGGGGAGCTTCGGGCCCACGGACGCATCGAGCAGACCCGCTTCGAGCTTCGGGCCTCCGCCCGCCTCGAGCACAACGACACGGACGCCAGTTGGTACCGACTGGGGAGCCCCCAGGGGGAGGACGCCCAGCACCTACGCCCCACCTTCCGAGTGGCGGCGGCGGCGTCCCCCCTGCCCTGGCTCTCCCTGGTGGGCAGCCTGTCCTCCGGGACGCGCTTCCCGAGCTTCCTCGAGCTGTTCGGCAACGGGTCCGCGGTGCTGGGGAACGCGGCCCTCGGTCCCGAGGTGAGCCGAACCGCCGACGCCGGTCTCGTGCTTCGGGGAGGTCGGGGGTCCGTCGAGGGTCAGCTGGAGGCCCGCTTCTTCGACGTCGCCGTCTCCCAGGTGATCCGCCCCCGGCCGACCTCCCAGTTCACCGTGCGTTTCGAGAACGACGGGCGGGTGCGGAACCGGGGCCTCGAGGTCGGCGGCCGCGGGGCGATCGGCCCCCACCTGACCGGCAGCGGCGCGCTGACCTGGCTGCAGAGCCGGACCGACGACGGGACCGCCCTCCCCTGGCAGCCCGCCCTGACCGGCCAGGGGGAGCTCGCGGTGCACACCCGGGCTCTCGGCCGGCGGGTGACGGACCTCGTCCTCGTCGGGACCATCGTCCATCGGGGTCGCTACTTCAACGACCCGGCGAACCTGGTCGCGGTTCCCGCCCGCACCTGGGTGGGCGCCGGCCTCCGCCTCGACCTCGCCTCCGGGCTGTCTCTTCTGCTGACGGGTCGAGACCTCGGAGACGTGCGGGGGCAGGACTTCCTCGGGTTTCCCCTCCCCGGTCGACGCCTCGCGGCGTCCCTTCGCTATCGGATGGACCTCTGACGTGACCCGCTCCGACGATGCTCTTCTGGCGCTCCGGCAGGTGGTGCCCCCCCACCGCCTGTCCGTAGGCCGACCTCGTTCCCTTCCGAGGCTCGCCGCAGGCCTCGCGCTGGCGGTCGCCCTCGGTGCCTGCGGCGGGGGTACCGATGACGACCCGGGGACGCCGCAGACCCTGCTCCCACCGCTCCCGGACGAGGCGACCTTCGCGGTGCTCAGCACCGACTTCGCCAGCACCAGCATCGGGTTCCTGGACGCGGACGGAACCGAGGTCCTCCTGGACCCCTGGATCGACTCCGGCACGACCGCCCCCGGGCTCGTCGCCACCCTGGGGGGCGACGTCGTCTTCGCCAGCCAACCCGGCACGGATGCGGTCGCGCTGGTCGACCGCTTCGGGGTGGACGCGGTTCTCCGCCTCCGCCGGGACGGTGGCCTCATCGGGCAGGTGCGCCTATCGCCGGAGAGCGTCTCCCTGAACGTGCACGATGCGGTCGTTCTCGAGGGGGGACGCCGGGGGCTCGCCAGCCGCTACGGCGAACACCCCCGACCGGACGAGGTTGCGGCGGAAGACCGGGGGTCGGACCTCATCGGCTTCGACCCCCGGTCGATGACGCCGAACGGCGAGCGCATCGATCTGTCCGTCTTCAACGCGACGGTCGCGGGCATCGACACCCGGGACGGGTCGGTGGCCCCCGGGGTTCCGGTGCTGGCCCGGCCGAGCCGCGTCGTTCAGCGGGGGAACACCTTGGTGGTCGGGCTCGATCGACTTCCCCGGGACTTCCTCGCGACCACCCGGGGGCACGGGGAAGGTCTGGTCGCCTTGATCCATCTGCCGAGCGGCCGGGTGGCCGGCTTCGACCTGCCGGGGGCGGTCGCCAACTGCGGCCGGGTCCTGCCCGTTCTCGACGACCGAAGGGATGTGATCGTCTCCTGCGTCGGCTATTCGGACCTCGGCTTCGGGGAGGAGGAAGGCACCCGGGCGACCGCCGGGATCGTCCGCCTGCGGGTCGACGACGAGGGCGGCGCCGAGGTCGTCTCCCGGTGGCTCGCCGCCGAGGACGGCGACGCCCCCCTGGCCGGCTGGAACACGGTGAGCCTGGGCGGCGACCTGGTGGCGACGGTGGCCTACGGCGAGGTCGCGCGGGGCACGACGGACCGGCTCCTCCGCATCGACCTCGGCGCGGGGGAGGTCACTCCGATCGCCACCTCGGAGCAGGTCTTCGTCTTCGGGAGCGGCGCCTTCCTGCCCGGGGGGCCCTTGCTCTTGCCGGACGCCGACCAGGGGGCGGTGCGCCGGTTTCTGCCGGAGGGGGACGGCTTCGTCGAGGCCGCGCCGGTCACCCTGGGCCCGCGCGCCCTGCCCCCCCGATCGATCCGAGTCTTTCGCTAGTACCCCTGCCCGGAAGTTCGGTCCGGGATACCGACCCCACGACGGACTCGGGCGTTCATCGGAGGCTCGGGCTCACCCACTCGGGCAGCACTCGAGGCACTGGGCGGACTCGAAGGGAGAGCCAGGGCCACACTGATCGCAGGCCAGGGTGGTCGGCTCGAAGCATGCGTCTGCGTCCCCGTCGGCCACGCAGGCGGTGAAGCCCCCGCTCGCGCAGGTCCAGAGAAACTCGACCGGGTCGCAGTCGTCCGTGCAGCTCGGGGCGTCCGGCGCGCAGGTGGCCGACTCGGCGTTGCAGACGCCGCTCGGGCAGGCGGTCGGCGGCCCCCAGTCGAGGCAGTCGTCGGCGTCGACGTCGGCGCAGACCCGACGGGCGCCGAGGCCGACGCACTCCGCATCACCGGCGTCGCAGTCATCGGTGCAGGTCTCGGCACAGGACCCCATCGAGCAGGTGCTGCCCGAAGGGCAGGGCGTCGGGTTGCCCAGGTCGAGGCAGTCGTCGCTGTCGAACTCACCGCACTGGACGACGGCGAGACCGGCGCATTCCATCTCTCCGACGGTCGTGCACTCGTCCTCGCAATCCGCCGTGTCCGTGCACTGACCGAGGGAGCAGCTCTCGTTCATCGGGCATGGGACCCCGTCCCCGAAGCGGCCCGCCTCGCAGCTGGCGACGGCATCGCCGACGCAGATGCGGGTGCCGTCGACGCATTCGTCGTCATCGTCGTCGTCGTCGTCGCCAACGTCGTCGTCATCATCATCATCGTCGTCCCCCATCGTGTCGTCGTCGTCGTCGTCGTCACCGACGACACCCATCCCGCCGCCGCCATCGTCGGCGCAGGCCACGGTCCCGAGCATGCCGAGCAGCGCGAGGGCGATCAGGACGCAGCTGCGGGGAAGGGTGGGGGCGGAGTCGTTGGTCCATCGCGTCATCGGACAGGTCTCCAAGTCGAAAGAGAGCCAAGAGGATCCTGGTCAGCCCCGTCGGGGCCCGGACCCTGCCTCCAACGCAGCAACGACGATGCCAGCGACGAAACCTGCCAGAACCCCCCCAATCGCCCGGCCACACGCCAGGAAGTGGCACACATCGCTTCCGACGCCCGGGCGCTCCCCCCGGTCGCGGCACACTTTGCGCCAACCAGCCACGATGGATGCCGTGAGGGGAGGCATCGTCCCCTGCCCCGCGTCACGACCGACCGGCGTCGCCCACGCCGCCAGCCCACCGTGCCCCGAGGGGATAGGCGACGGCCCCCGCGGCGAAGGCGGCGAGCTCCATCGGAATCGGCGGAGCCGGAGCGAGCCAGGGGCCGAGGAACGCCTCCCAGCCGAGCACGAGATGGACGAGCCAGACCCCCGTGCCCGTCGCCATCGACGTCACGGCGGCGGTCTCCCCACCCCGCGGGCTGTAGAGGCCGATCGCCAGGGGCACGAGCAGCCCGACCAGGCCGACGGCATACGACGCCTCGAGCAGCTCGTAGGCGCTGGCCCCGGCGAAGGCGGCCCCGAGGCTCGCCAAGGCGATGAGGAGAACCGCGACCTCCTGGAGTCGGAGGGCCGCGCTCGGAGTGGCGGGGCGGAGGACGGGGGCGAGGAGGTTCTGGGCCAGCACCCCCGCCGGCGACAGGATCGCCCCGTCGATGGTGGAGAGCACCGCCGAGACCAGCCCGACGACGAAAGGGATCAGCCAGACCGGCGACAGGAGCGCCTCCCCGAGGGCGGGCACCGTGGCTCCATCGGGCAGCCCGGGCAGGAGACCGGCGGCCAGCCCGAGCCCCATGGGTACCAGACCGAGGACCAGGTAGGCGGCTCCCGCCAGATGGCAGGCACGAACCGCGACGACCTCGGACCGGGCGGCGAAGACCCGTTGCATCAGGTCCTGGCCCGGCAGATTCCCGAGGACCCCGATCGCCAGGACGTTGCTCCACCCGAGGAGGGCGGTGGCGTCTTCCGTGGGCACGACGACCAGGGCCTCCCCCGGCGTCTCTCGGAAGAGCACCCCCACCCCGGCGACGGGGTCACCACCCCCGAGCGCGCCCAGGGTTGCCCCGCCCAGCACGAGGACACCGACCACCACCAACGCCATCTGGACGGCGTCCGTCCGAGCGACGGACCAGAGCCCCCCGGCCAGGGTGTAGACGGTGGCGACGGTGCTCGCCGCGACGAGCCCCGCGGGAAGCGGTAAGCCGAAGAGCACCTCGAGGAGACCGGCCAGGGCGACGAGCTGCGCGGCGACCCAGCCGAGGTAGCCCGGCACCATCACGAGCGCCGCGAGCCGCTCGGCCCGGGGGCCGAAGCGGCGCCCGTACCAGTCGGGCAGGGTCAGCAGCTGGGCTCTCCACAGGGGCCCGGCGAAGAACCAACCGCAGACCACCAGACACAGGCCCGCGCCGATGGGGTCGAGGGCCGCTCGACGGAGCCCGCCCGCCCGGATCTCGTCGGTGGCGGTGAGCAGGGTGCCGGCGCCGAACCAGGTCGCCAGCAGGGTCACCGCGGTGAGCGGGGTGGAAAGCCGCCGGCCGGCGACCAGATAATCGGCGACGTCCCGTATCTGCCGGCGACTGCGGAGGCCGAGGACGAGGAGGCCACCGACGTAGACCAGCAGCAGGACGGCGAGCACCGCCCGCCAGGGCTCGAAGGCCGGCACGGTCAGGGGGTGATGGAGCCCGCGATGCCGGGCAAGCCGCCGGGCCCGCTCCCCGGGGGGCGCCTCTTCAAGGATCGCCGGCGCCCGTCGGTTGCCCGGAGGTCCGATGGGAAAGGCGCGCAGAAGAACGGCCCGGGCGCGGCCGAAGAAGAGTCCCGGTCGCCGGGGGTCCGGGGCGGCGCTGGCTGTTCCCGGGGACCTGGCCTCCCTCCTCGACCAAGGGGAGCGCCTTCCGGAGGTCCTGGCGGAGCTGTTGAGCCGGGAGGATCTCGGCCTCGGGGATCGTGCGGGGCTCGGAAAGACGCTCCTCGAAGGCATCCGTCAGGTCGCCCCGGACCGGCAGGAGGCCATCGCCGATGCCTTCGTCGCTCGAGCGGGGTCGGGGGAGGGCAGGATCCGCACCCGTGCCCTGCTGCTCTGGCTGGCCGCCCAGCAGCTCGGAAGCGCCGAGGCCCACGCCACCCTCATCGAGATCATCGCCGAGGACCACCAGGCGCCAGAACGCCACCACGGCGCCCTCATCGACCACGTCTTTCAGGGGAACAGCCAGGGGTTCCCGACGACCCGTCGCGTCCTGGGGGCCCGGCGTCGGGTGCTCGACCGGGTGGTCGAGCGGCTGCGGCGTCTGGTTCCTCTTCCGGAAGCGGCGGAGCATCGCTCGGAGCGGGTGGCCATCGTCTGCGGACAGCTCCTTCGCCCCGGGCATGCCCCGACCAAGACCGTGCTGACCCATGCGAAGGCGCTCCGGGAGGTGCGGCGGGAGCTCGAGCTGCGGATCTTCGTCAGCGACTTTCTGCGCTTCGAGCCGGACGAGCACCTCCTACCGGGTCAGGCGAGCTCCGGGCGGAGCTTCGACGCCGCGGCGAGCCACGCCGAATGGCTCGACGAGGTGGGGGTCCGGGTGATCTACGCCGACACCTATCAGCCGAGACCCCGGCGCTACGGGAAGCTTCTGAAGAGCATCCACGCGTTCGCCCCCGGCGTCGTGCTTTGCATGGGCTGCGCCTACGACCCCTTCCGACACCTGCTCCAGGACGCCTACCCCATCGCCGATTGGAGCACCGGGGGCATCGTCCACGGCGACCCGGCGGACGTGCATCTGCGGGCCTACGACCCGGAGGCCATCGCCCGTGCCCTCGACGAGCTCGAGGTGCCCGCCGACGAGCGGAGCCGCTACCGGGCGGTCCGACCAGCGCTCCATTTCGACCCCCCCGCCCGGGAGTGGACCCGCGCCGGGAGCGGGTTCGGAGAGGCGGACCGGGTGTTCGTCACCGTCGGGAATCGCCTCGAGACCGACGTCGACGTCGACTTCGTCGAGGCGATGCTCGCCGTGCTGCGCCGCCTGCCCGACGCCCGCTGGCTTCTCGTGGGCACGTCGGGACTCCCGAGCATCGACGACCGGGCCGACGACCTCCGGGAGCGCATCCACTATCTCCGCTACGAGCCCGACCTGGCCGGGCTGTATGCCCTGGCGGACGTCTACGTGAATCCCCGGCGGGCAGGGGGCGGCTGGAGCGCAGCCCTCGCCATGCATCGAGGGGTTCCGGCGATCGCCGTCCGGGGAAGCCGGGACGTGTTGAGCTACCTCGGGGAGGAAGCCGGCCTGCCGGATGTCGACGCCCTCGGCGCCGAGCTCGAGCGGCTGCTGACGGACGATGCGGCCCGACGGGCCCTCGGCCGAGCCCAGCAGGAGCGCATCGCGCCCTTCGGGGACCCGGCTCCCACCGCCCTGGAGATCGCCGACGGCCTCGACGAAGCCCGGCGACGGTTTGCCCGCCGGCTCGAAGGGCTCGAGTCGCTCTGACGGAGCCCCTCGGGAGCGGACCCGGCGCGTCGCCGCCTTTGCGGTCCTCAAGGATCGGGGCGGGTCGTCCGATCGGCGGGTCGTGGACCCGGTCCCCCGTCTCTCGAGCCAGCGCCCTGGCACCTCGCCCCCGGGGTTCGGGTCAGAGAGCCTCGGGTGGCTCGACGGCCCCGACCGGGGAGCCGCGGGCTCGGCGCCCCGCCCCCACCGCGTCGCCGTCCTCCAATCGAACTACCTGCCCTGGCGGGGAACCTTCGACCTGATCGCTCGGGTCGACACCTTCGTCATCTACGACGTCGTCCAGTACACGAAGAACGACTGGCGGAACCGGAATCGCGTGAAGGGCCCCGGGGGGCTCCAGTGGCTGACCATCCCCGTCGCCCGGGAACGCCTCGGCCAGACCATCGCCGAGACCCAGGTCGCCGACCCCCGCTGGGCCCGGAAGCACTGGAGGACCCTGGAGCAGTGCTACCGGCGGGCGCCCTCCTTCGAGGCCGTCGCCGAGGTGCTCGCCCCCGCCTATCGGGAGCTCGCCGACGAGCCCTCGTTGTCGACGATCAACGAATCCTTTCTCCGGCTGATCTGTGGGCTCCTGGGCATCCCCACCCGCATCGTCCGGGCGGAAGGCGCGTCCCTCCCGGACGGTCGCAACGAGCGGCTTCTGGCGGTTCTGAAGCGGCTCGGGGCCACCCACTACCTGTCCGGCCCAAGCGCCCGGAGCTACCTCGACGAACCCGCCTTCGAGGAGGCCGGGGTGCGGGTGGAGTGGATGCGCTATCCGGACTACCCCGCCTACCCGCAGCTCCACGGAGCCTTCGAGCCGGCGGTGTCCGTGGTGGATCTGCTGTTTCACATGGGCGGGGAGGCGCGGCGGTATCTCGAGCCCGCGGCGGGTCCGGGGGCGGTGGGATGACGTTGGCGGCGGCCCCGGCGCGGAGAAGCCCGGCGCTGCCCTGGGTGGAGGCCTTCGACCAGGAGGGGCTCCGCCGGGCCCTCCAGGACGTCGGCTGCGCCGCCGTCGAGGGGGTTCTGTCCCAGGAGGACGCCCGGGCCTTCCGACCGCGCCTCGAAGCGGCCTTGGAAGAGGAGGCGGCCTACCACGGCGGCGACACGGGACACCGGGACCGGGGGATGGTGCTCCTCTGCAGCCTGTACGATCCGGCCTTCGCCGAGCTCTTCGACGCCCCCCGGATCATCGCCCCCTTCGAGACGATCCTCGGCCCCGGGTGCATCGTCTACGCCTACACCTCGTCGTCGATGCCCCCCGGCGCCTCCAACTACAGCCGGCGCATCCATGTGGACTCCCCGCGCCTCATCCCGGACTACGTGACCAACGTGGGGATGACGCTGGCCGTCGACGATTTCACCGAGGACAACGGCGCGACCTACGTCCTTCCCGGCTCCCACCGACGGCCCGACCCACCCTCGGAGCGGGAGTTCTATGCGGGAGCGGTCCGCTTCATCGCCCCCGCGGGGAGCGCGCTCTTCTTCAACGCCCGGCTCTGGCACGCCGGCGGCGAGAATCGAACGGGGCGCTGGCGCCACGCCCTGACCGTCAACATGGGACGGCCCTGGATGAAGCAGCGCCTCGACGTTCCCCGGGCCATGCGCGGGCGAGGGATCGACCCATCCCGATTCTCGGAACGGGTGCAGCAGAAGCTCGGCTTCTTCGCCCAGGTGCCCGCGAGCTACGACGAGTACTACGCGCCCCCCGGGGAACGCCCCTTTCGCCAGCCCACGGAATGAGCCTTCGACCCTCCGTTCGAGCCTACCGATGACCGCCTCTCCCTCGCAGCAGCCCGCGGCTGGTTCCCCCCCGGCCATCCCGACCTACGACGACGTCCTTCGGGCCAACGTCGAGATCCACACGCAGCTATCCGGCGCCTACAACGAGGTCGAGCCCCACTACCGCCCGGAGAGCCGCGCCCGGGTGCGTGGCATCTTGGCCCCGTTCCTGGTCCCGGGGGCGGACGGTCGGCCCCCCCGGGTGCTCGATCTCGGCTGCGGCACCGGCTTCGTCATCGACCTGGTCAAGCGGGAGGCTCGGCGGGTGGTCGGCGTCGACGCCACCCCGGCGATGCTCGCCCGGGTCGACCGGGAGGGGGGCGCCGAGGTCGAGCTCATCGAAGGCGATACGGGTCGCGTCGACCTGCCGTCGGCTTCCTTCGAGCTCGCCACGGCCTACAGCTTCCTCGACCACCTGTTCGACCGACGTCCGACCTACCGAACGGCGTTTCGGGCGCTGGTGCCGGGGGGCACCTTCTACGCGGATCTCTGTCCGAACGGCTACTTCTGGGATGCGATCCGGGCGCTGCCCCGGGAGACGCCGGTGGACCCCATCGTCCAGCGGGAGGTCGACGCGGTCCACGGCAAGGCCGATGAGGTGGCTCGGGAGCACGGCGTCTCCCCGGAGGCATTCACCCTGGCCGAGTACAGCAAGCACGTCCTGGGCGGCTTCCGGGAAGACGACCTGCGGGCGGAGCTGCTCGACGTCGGCTTCTCCGAGGTGCGCTTCGTCTACCACTGGTTCCTCGGCCAGGCCCAGCTGGTCAACGATCCCGAGCGCCCCCGAGACCGCAACCTCGAAGACGCCGCGCGGATGGACGCCGTACTTCAACGCGGCCTACCGGTGACGCGCCACCTCTTCAAGTACGTCGGCTTCCTGGCCAGGAAGTGAAGGCAGCGGCGGTGGACGGCGGGAGCGGCGCACCCGTCGCCTTCGTCGGCTATGGCGCCCTCGGTCGTCAGCTCGAAGGATTGCTCCTGGCGACGGGGGCGGGCCCCCTACAGGCGGTGTTCGACGATCCGGCGGCTGCGGCGGGCCACCGAGGCGCCCATCCCTTCGATGTCTACGCCGACCCGGCCTTTGCAGACCACGCCTTCGTGGTCGCCCTGGGCTACCGGCACCTGGCGCGCAAGGCCGCCATCGTCGACGAGCTACGATCGGCCGGGAGGCGGCTCTTGTCCCTGGTCCACCCCACCGCCTTCGTCCATCCCGAGGCGTGCCTGGGGGAAGGGGTCGTCGTCTACCCCATGGCCAACATCGACCAGGGGGTGGAGGTGGCCTCCGGCGTGCTGCTCAACAACTCCGTCGTCCTCTCCCACGAGACCCGGGTCGGGGCGGCGAGCTATCTGAGCCCGGGCGTGGTCACCTCCGGCCGGGTCGAGGTCGGCGCCCAGGTCTTCCTGGGCAGCAGGGTCACCATCGCGAACGACCTTCATGTCGGGGACGGGGCCGTGGTCGGCGTCGGTTCCGTCGTCACCCGGGACCTGCCCGCCGGCGCCCATGCCCTGGGGAACCCGGCGCGGATCCGGGACCGACCCCTCCGGCTCGCCTGACCGCTGCCGGTCTAGGAGGTCCCGGCGAGGGCGCGTTCGACCAGGCGCCGCTCCGGGCCGAGGTCCAGGCGAAGGGCGGCCTCCCGGGCCGCGGGGCTCATCTTCGCCCAGGTCTTCTGGAGAATGGACACGACCTTGTCGTCGTCGTGCTTCCTCGCGAACTCCGCAAAGTAGTGCTGGAGGAAGACCAGACAGATCACGTCTTCGAGGATCTGCACGTGCTCGTCCCGACCGAGGCCGCGCTTCCGCAGGAGGGCGCGAACCGAGGCGATGGTGTCGTCGTCGTAGCCCACCGCTGCGCAGATCTCTGCCGCCAGGTCCGCATGCCGCTGATAGAGGGTCGTTCGCCACCGGAGGTACCCCTTGCGGCCTTCCGGGTAGTCGCTCCGGGGGATCTCCCAGCGTCGAATGTGCTGGGCCCGAGCGGCGAGGCGCACCGCCTCCGGGGCGTCGGGCCGGAAGGACGACAGCGTCGCCGTCATGCGCTGGCCGTAGAGCAGCTCCTTCGGCACCTGCCTTCCATCGACGTCCTCCCTCCGGGGGTCCTCGGCATTCGCTGCATCGATGCGCGCGTAGGCCTCTGCCAGACGGTCTTCGGTCATCTCGGCGAAGATGGTAGACCGAGGTCGGCGGTCGCGCCGGAGGCCCTGATGACCCGGTTCCCCACCGCCCGGGGGCGTGGTGTGTGGGCGCGGTGGATGAGGACTCCCGGCCCGCGACCCCGACCCTCTGGTTCGCCACCGAGATCGGCGTTGGTTCTCCATCGAAACAAACATCTCGAATGTCGGGTGTTACGGGCCACCGGGACGCGTCGAACCCAGGGCAGGTGCGGAGATGCGAGTCGGACTCATCGCCGATACCCACGGGCTGCTGCGGCCGGAGGCGGTCTCGGCCCTCGTCGGGGTCGACGTGATCCTCCACGCGGGGGATGTGGGGGACCCGGTGGTCCTCGAAAGGCTTCGGGACCTGGCGCCCGTGGAGGCGGTGCGGGGAAACGTGGACGAGCCCGCCGCCGTGCGGCGGAGCCGTCGCCGCAACGCACCGGATCCGGAGTGGGCGGCAGCGCTCCCGGAGCGCCTCGAGCGGGAGCTCGGGGGAACGCGAGTGCTGATGCTACACGCCCTCCAAGACCTTTCCGGTGCGCCGCCGCCCGGTGTGCGGGTGGTGGTGGCGGGCCACTCCCATCGACCTCGAGTCGAAAGCCGAGACGGCATCCTCTACGTCAACCCGGGGAGCGCGGGCCCTCGCCGATTTCGCCTCCCGGTGACGGTGGGAATGCTCTGGGTCGATCCCGCGACGGCGCCCCGCGCCGAGATTCTCGAGCTCCTCGGCTGAGGCCGGGCGGGGTGGCCCCGCGGAGACGCCGTCGACAGGCCTTCCCCTGCTGGGCTTCGGTCATCCCGGCGAAGATGGTAGATGGAGCCCCCACCACCGGGCCGTCCAGGACCGAAGCGCCGAACGCCTGGCCAGCCTGGGCTTCAGCGTGGAACGCCAAGACTACGGCTCGGGGGTCAACATCATCGGCCGCTTGGAAGGCACACGCTCACCGGACGAGACGGTGCTGACCGAACTCCCAGCAGGTCCCCCCGGGATTCGACCTCATCTTCCCTTCCCAGGTTCAGGCGCTTGCGAATGATCAGAACCGGGGAGACTTTCTGGTGATCATTCCGGACACGGCTGCCGTGCCCTACGCGGAACGTCTCGAAGCCCACGCCGCTGAGCTCGGATTGCCCACCCTGTCTCTGCCCGTTCCCGGCATGCTCAAGAACAACCCGCTGGCCAACGACCTGCGTCGTTCCGACCACCGGTCATTCTGGGAGGTCGACGTGCCGGCGATGATGCTCGGGGACACGGCGAACTTCCGAAACCCGAACTACCACTGCTTTGGGGGCCCGGACGTCGTCGACGACCTCGACCATGGGTTCGCCCGCCGCGTCATCGCCGCCACCGTCGGCGCCGCCGCCGACGCTCTCCAGGACCGGTGAGCCCCGCGAGGGATGGTGGCGGCATCCTACCGGGAACGTTCTGCCACTCCCGTCCGTCGTAGCTGCCCGGGCCACATCCCCCCGGCGGGCGGGGCAACCCGGTGGCGGCCGCCTCCGTCGTCCGCCGCGGGTAGACCGTTGAGCGACCGCGACCCACAGCGACCCCCGCCGGAACGGCTCGTCCGCGAGGTCGGCGGTCTCCCGGGCTTTCCGGGCCGAGAGCCGACGGTCTCACCCCGGGCGTTCACGCCTGCGGCCGGGAGACTCGTCATGCGCGGAAAACGCCGCTGGCACGCCGTTCGCTCAGGCCGTTCGTTCAAGTAGCGACGAAGCCGGTGAGCAGGGGCGCGTGCGTCGCGGTTCAGAAGCGCGCGCGGGCCTGTCTCAGCCGACTGTTGGCCAGAGCACGAGGTCCTCGCGTCCGATGCGATGACCAGGAGGTTTGTTTTCCATGAGTGACGTCCGATCCCGAAACGACATCCGCCGCGGCCTGGTCGCCGCGGTTCCCGCCGCCATCGTCCTCGCCCTGGGCGGGGCGTGCGACGACGAAGCGCCCAGCGAGCAGGACTACGACGACGTCGCCGCCGGCCTCGCGAGCCTGGTCGCCGATGGGGACGGTGGCGGCGACACCGGCGCCATGGTGGAGGCCGCCGCTCTCGCCCAAGGGGACGTCCCGCTGGGGATGTCCTCGAGCGGCGAGGGGGTATTCGAGTCCGAGCACGGCGGGCTCACCTACCGCTACGAGGTGGTCTGCTTCGACGCGGCGGGGCGTCAGGTCCTGAGCTGCGCCGGAGGCCGCGCCGATTCCGCCGAGGTCGACGTCGCCTGGATGGGAGGCGTCGATCGGCCCAACCTGAAGGGTTCCGTCGAACGGAGCGGCAGCTGGACGCTGTCGGGCCTTCAAAGCGAGATCGCCCGGTTCGACGGATCCAGTACCTTCGACGTCTCCGCCGAGTGGCAGTCTCGGCGAGGCATGGGCCACTGGGCCCTCGCCTACGACGCGACCTACGAAGGCATCCGCGTCGAGCTCGCCACCCTCGAGCTCCTCGACGGCCGTGCCCGGTGGAACGTCGACGCGAGCCGCTATCGCTCGAGCGCTCGGCGTGAGGTGGAGGCCAGCTTCACCATCACCGCGGAGCTCTCCTTCGACGACGACGGCGACCCCGTGTTGACCCTCGACGGAAGCCGCGTCTACGACGTGGACCCGGCGACCGGCGACGCGGTTCGCCGACCCGACGCCGGCTGAACCACCGTTCGCCACCCCCGTGGCCTCTTGCGTTCCCGGGATCCCGTCGATACGGTCTCGGCGATGTTGGGGGTACGGCGGCTGGTTCGCGGCCACGCGGGGGGCGCGACCGCCTTGGCGGTGGCGTTGCTGTGGCCGGCCGGGGCCCGTGGTGAGTCCGAACCGTTGATGGGGGACGGCGGAGATGGTCGGGTCCGGCCATCCCGCACCTCCGCCAGCGGGTCGGCCTCCGGGCGGCTGGACGCCTCCGTCGTCCTCGAGGCGGGGGACATGGGCCGCACCATAGACCGTGACGGGGAGACGAAGCTCCAGTCCCTCCCCGCGGTGGGCGGCGCGGTCCGGGCGGCGGTGCCCGTGGTTCCCGGACTGGAGATGGGCCCGGCGCTCCAGGTCGCCGGCCTGCGGATGCGGAAACCGAGTCACCTCACGGGGGAGTTGCGTGCGCTGGACCTGGGGATTTGGATGTCGTTGGTGGACCAGCTCCCTGGCGCCGCCTTTTATCTGGGCCTCCGCCCTGCCCTGACCGTGCTGTTTCCGGATAACGACGAGGTTTGCAGAGCGGTCCAACGGGAGAACTCCGCCGTCACGGATTGCGACGCCCTCCCGGCGGTCAGCTTTTCTACCGCCCTCCGCGTCGGCGCACGCCGGCGGGTCGGCCCGGTCGGCCTCTTCATCGAGCTCGGGGCAGCGTTCCGGATCCTTCGCGGGCGCACGGAGGTATCCCTCGGCAGCGGGCTTCCGTTCTCGTCGACCGCCGTCGTCGGTACCATCCAGCTCACCGCCGCCGCCGGCGTCGCCTTCGACCTGCCATGATGCCGTGCCGCCGTGTCGCTGGGCGGTAGCCAACCCAACACACCGCCTCCTCGGTCGTCGAAGAAGACCGGGTTTCCGGCTCCGTTCAGGGCAGTAGCGCGCGGAGCGCCAGGACGACTTCGTCGGGGCGGGTGCGGTAGACGTAGTGCGTCGCGTCGCTGACGTCGCGCTGGGTGCCGCTCGGCGTCAACATCCCGTAGTCCCGCTGCCCAGCGCTCCACCGCACTTGGTCCGCCTCGCTCCAGGTGCCCGTCGAGACGGCGAGGGCGGGGTCGTGGGAGAGGACCGTGAGCGGGACGTCGCTCGGCCAGCGGGTGACCGCGGCGCCCTGGGCCACGGTCGCGGCCGCGTCCCAGCCGAGGTCGTCGAGCTCGTCGGCCAGGATCGTGTCTTCCGGGTCGGGCACCGTGGGGTCGAGGAAGAGCGCGCCGGCCAACATATCCGAGCGGTCCGCGCCGTAGAGCCGCAGCGTCAAGCCGCCGAGGGAGTGACCGACGAGGAGCGCACCGTTGGCGACGTCAGCGGCGTCCAGGGTGTCCCCGAGCACGTCGGCGACCGCCTGCGGTGTGACCAGGGCGTCGAGGGCGTCGCTTTGACCCACTCCGGGGCGGTCGTAGACGCAGGTGAGCACGTCGGGCCCGAGGTCTTCGATCACGTCGTCCCAGGTGTCCCCGGGGTCGGCGCCGCCGGCCAGAAAGACGACCGGCGTGTCGCCGCGGCCCCGGCACCGCATCGAGGTCACACCCTCGCCCGTCGACCATTCGGTGTTGCTGGGCGCCCGCCGGGGGCCATCGGCGCTGCCGTCGTCGCCGCACGCAACGGCGAGCATCGTCAGCCCGGCGATCAGGGTCTTCCTGGCCATCATGCGAGACAGTCGTTTGACCGATCTCGGAAAGCAAGACCGCTCAGGATCACCACTGGCCGGTGTTGGGCATCGACGCCCAGGGCTCCGCCGGGGGCAACGCCACGCCTCGTTGGAGCAATTCGATGCTGATGCCATCCGGGGAGCGGACGAAGGCCATTCGGCCGTCCCGCGGCGGGCGGTTGATGGTGACCCCCAAGGACTGGAGGTGGGCGCAGAGGGCGTAGACGTCGTCGACGGCGTAGGCGAGGTGCCCGAAGTTCCGGCCCCCCGTGTAGTCTTCAGGATCCCAGTTGTAGGTGAGCTCCACCTGAGCGTCATCGTCCCCGGGCGCTGCGAGGAACACCAGGGTGAAGCGTCCCTTCTCCGAATCCCGACGGCGCAGCTCCCGGAGACCCAGGCCCTCGCAGTAGAACCGCAACGAGGCGTCGAGGTCGGACACCCGGACCATCGTGTGCAGGTACTTCATCGACTCATCCTTCTGGGCTCCTCCCGGGCGGGCTCCTCGCGTGCAGGCCTACCGTGCATGGGGCGGCGGTCAGGGGGCCTCCTTCCCGACGGGATGCACCAACGCCGCCCTGGAATCCAGGTTTCTCTACCGGCCCCCCCTTGGCAACCTAGCCCCTCCCCTCGAGGCAACATCCCAGCGATGCCCCGGGCACTCTGGGGGGCCAAGCTCTTACGTGGCGCGGACGAACGGGCAGGGGTAATAGCTCGGCCTCGCGAAGGGACGAGGGAAGTCGTGATCTACCGATCTTTCCATGCCGGGCTGATGGGCACTTCCGCTCTTTTGGTCCTCGTTGGCTCTCCGGTCGTCGCTTCGGCCCAGCCCGACGATGCCTGGCCCGGGGAGTGGGTCGACCAATGGCTATGTGAAATCGAGGTCTCCGAAGACGAATCGCTCGCTCGCGCACTGGACGAGGTCTTCGAGGACGTGGTCGATGCGACCGAGGACATGGATGCCGTCATCGAAGCGGCGCTTCACGCCGCCCAGTCCAGTCGGCCCGTGACCTTCGCGCCCGACGGCGTGCAATCGACACTGAGCGCGGTCACGACGACGCTGTCCGTCTTCGATTCGTCCGTCAAGACCACCGTCTCGGTGTCTCCCCTCCGGCTGTTCGATGACGCGTGGCTTCGCGGATTCACCGCCGGAATCACCTACGACTCGACGGACCAGGCGGCGGGATTCCAGGTCGCGTTCCGCCTCGACCCCCGGTGGACCCTGGAAGGTCTTCTCGAAGAATCCCTGGAAGACGTCGATGCGCTAACCGAGGCGACAACGACGGGGAACGGCTTAGCACGGGCCGCTGAGCGCTTGGACGAAGCGGCGCGGATGCTGACCCTGGACCAAGAAGACGTCGCCAACGCCGTCGTGGCGCTCGACCGGGCCAACCGCGCGCTCGACGCCGTCGGTGACCAAGGGGTTTCCGATAGACGCGACGCGACATCGACGCGACGCGCGGCGCGGGAGGCGGTGGCGCGGGGGCTCGAGGAGCTGGGCCGACTCCTCGACTCCTTGTGTCGGTCGGACGGCGCTGTCCTCGTCGACGAATCCCTCCCAGAGGAACGGCTCGTCGCAGCGCGCGCCGCGCTGAGATCGGCGCGGGACGCTGTCGAGCGCCACACGCTAAGGGTTCTCAGGCAGGCGCCGGAGGAGGATGCCGGTGGTCTCATGGGCGATGATCAGCTGGTGGCGGAGGTCCAGCGTGCCCTCGACAACGAGCTCGCGTTCCTATTGCCAAGCGTGACCCTTCGCTATTCCGAAGACTACTTCTTCCTGGGTGCCGAGGTGGACCGGGGTGGGCAGGAAGTCGTTCGGTCCCGGGCCCTCGATGTAAGGAGCGACTGGTACTTCCAACAGCGCGTCGAGCTCAACGGCGGGTACCAGATCCGGTGGGGACGAGGGTCGTCCGTCGACGACGGCGACACCGGGGTCGATGACCGACGCATGGCGACCACGCACCGGGGGGACGGAACGCTTCTCGTCCTGTTCCCCGAGCTCGTGGGTACGACGCCCTACGACGACCACTTCTTCGAAGAAGGCTTTCAGCGTGGAGTCGGCTTCGGCTTTCAATACTCCCATACGCTGTGCGAGCGGAGTGGGGACGAGGTTGCCCTCTGTCCCAAACAACGACGGCGAGACGAATGGATCGGCGGCGTTGCAGACGTACGCCTCTCCAAGCTCATTCGTCCGCGGCTCACCGTCGGAAGACGCCGGGCCACGGTCGTCGGGGGCGTCGAGCAGCGGGGCTTCGAAGTATCCGCCGTGCTCGCGATCACGGTCGACGCCACGCCCTGATAGGCCGGGGCGGCCGCAGTCATCGGACGCTTCCAGCCACCCGCCGGGTCGCCTTCGAGCATGCCGGGTGTCGCATCCCCGCGGGTGCAGCCGCTCGCCTCGAGGCAGGCCCGTCCGTTCTCAGCCACATCGATGATGCAAGGCAGCGGACGCCGACCCTCGCAGCGGGCGGGCCCTAGTACCCCTGCCCGGAAGTTCGAACCGGGGTTGCGCCGGTCCCGAACGCCGCGAACGGCGTTGCGCCTCCTCGAAAGGGCGTGCAGCCCTTCCTCGTCGCCGCGCCTTGCGAGCGGCGCCCGGTCCGCGTCGGGTTCCCGGACCGAACTTCCGAGCCGGGGTATTAGTCTAGGCAGTCGGAGAAAGCCGTCTCACACGCCTCCGAGCTCTCGAAGAGCCCGTCGCAGTCGACCCCGACGCAGGCACAGCCGGATAGGGCCACGCACTGACTGCCGTCCCAAGCGGTGCCGAAGAACGCATCGCAGGGCCCAACGGCCTGAGCATCCTGTGGGTCGCAGGGCTCTTCCTCGAGGCAGCTCTCGTCGCTGGACACGTCGACCCCGGCCGCTTGGGCGTCGCATGCGTTGCAGTAGGACATCCCGTCGCAGCCACAGACTCCGGGGCAGTCGTCGGTACACACCTCGGGCCGTTGCTCACAGGTGCCGGAACCTTGAGGCCCACCGCAGGTCGCCGGGTCGACATCGCAGAACTGGTCGTCCCCGCACGGGGTCATCCGGTCGCACGCGTCGTCGTCGTCGTCGTCGTCGTCGCCTGAGGCCATGTCGTCATCGTCGTCGTCGTCCCCCACGGGTCCGCCGTCGGCGCGGTCAGGGTCGCGGGAGGTCTCCGCGCAACCGACCAACGCGACGGGTAGGGCGAGCAGGAGCAGCAGCGTGGGCGCACAGCGCAACGGCAGGCCGGGTCGAGCATCAGGGTAAGGGCC
>DAPKRP010000306.1:0-2462 GCA_031800515.1 Polyangiaceae bacterium LLY-WYZ-14_1
GGGCGGGCCGTTGGCCCGCGGGGGTCAGTCGAGGAACGCCCATTGGACCGAGACGTTGCCGCCTCCTGAGGGGAAGGAAATCATCGAGGTCTCATCGCACGAGCGCTGGTTCTCCGGCGGGTAATAGCGAAGCACCTCGAACTTCACGTGCCGGCCGTCGCCGCGGCGGAGGACGAAGACGTTTCCCGTCATCGACACGCACCCGGGGTAGGTCCAGTAGCTGGCCAGGGCGGTGGCCGGGCTGCCGATGCCGGACCCATCGGAGACGTACTCGCAGGTGTCGGTGAAGTACCGCTCCTCCCGGAAGGCGAGACCGTCCGGGACCCCGTCGAGGCCGTCGAAGCTCGTCTCCGGTGTCGTCCGGGCGGCCACCACGTTTCCGGGACCGCTCACCCCGCTGTTCAGGCGGATCACGAAGCGCCGGAAGGCGATGTCCCAGGCAAGGCTCACGAAGGCCGCCTCGTCGCTGAGGTCGACCTTCTCGAGGCCGCGCTCGGTGAAGCGGAGGTACACGTAAGACTCGTCCGCGGCGATACCGCCTGCGGTGGCGTCGATGGTCTCGGTCCAGACCGGGCCGCCCTCGGAGGCGATCACTCCTCGGGGGCTCGGCGTCTCGAAGAGCATGAGGGTGGCGATGGACTCGTCTTGGCAGGCGACCTCCCGGAGGGGTCCCGCGTCCGGGGGGCCCGCATCCTCCGGGGACGGACCGCCGTCGCGCCCCATCCCGTCGTCGCCTGCGTCCGGGCTTGGGGGAGACCCGGCGCTGCTGTCGTCGCCGCAGCCGGTGCCGAAGAAGAAGAATACGAGGACGGCAGCGAGACCGCCGGGCGCCGGGGAGCGGATAAGGGTCGGAGAATGGGTTCGGTGGTTCATGGCTTGGCCTCTCGTGCTATCCTTGTCGAAAATGATAATCAGTTTCAAATTAATTCTCGAGCGGAAGGCGCTTCCTTGCGGCCTAGCCGTGAGCCTTCTCGCCCTCGTCCTAGCCCCCCGCGCCGGAGCCCAGCCGCCGTCGGGACGCCAGGACGCGCCCCCGCCATCCCGCCAACCCGCTGCGCCAAGCGTTTCCGCTCGTCCCGGGGAGCCTGTCGGGGGGACGGCGGGGGTCGCCCCGACCCCCCGAAGCGGCACGGAGTCGCTTCGGCGCGTGCACCGCCCGCCCTACGGCCGAGTCTGGCTGGGCGCCCACGCCCTCGTCCGGCTCCGCCCTGGCGCCCTCCCCAGCGCGCTTGGGCTGGTAGATCTCGAGACCCTGAGCGCCGTCTGGGGCGTCTTCCGGGTCCGGGCTCCCGGTCTCGACGGCGAGGCCCTGGCGCGGCACCTCGCCGCGAATCCTGCCGTCGCCGAGACGATGCCCGACTACCACCTCCCGCGCCGCCCCAGCGCCATCGACATCCCGCCGAATGACCCCCGCTACGGCGGCCAGTGGTACCTCGACCGGCTCGGAATCGAGGAGGCCTGGCGCCTCGAGACCGGCGACCCGGGGGTCGCCGTCGTCATCGTCGACAACGGCTGCGAGCTCGACCACCCCGACCTTCGGGGCGCCTTCGCCGGCGGCATTGACGTCGTCGACGGGGACGACGACGCGAGCTTCCTCCCCGAGAGTCCGGGCAACGAGCACGGGACCGCCTGCGCCGGCATCATCGGCGCCCGGGCGGACAACGGCGAGGGGATCGCGGGGGTCTGCCCCGGGTGCTCGTTGCACTGCGTCCGCATGCTGGCGCCGCGGGGGATGCCCGTGCCGATCAGCGCGGACGTCCGCGCCTTCGAGTACGCCCGAAGCGTCGGCGCCGCAGTGGTATCGAACAGCTGGGGCTACGTGGAGGCGGTATCCGCGCCGCCGATGCTCGCCGGGATCATCGAGGCGTTACACGACGAAGGCCGGGACGGGCGGGGCACCCTCGTCCTATTCAGTGCCGGCAACGACAGCCGGGCGCTCGGGGACGAGGAGATCACGGGGCTGCGCGGCGTCGTCACCGTCGGCGCGGTGACCCTCTTCGACGACGCGGCGCCCTTCAGCAACTTCGGCGCGAGCGTCGATCTTACCGCCCCTACCGGGACCCTGACCACCGACCTGAGCGGCGCCGACGGCGAGAACGACTCGGACTACACGAGCCTCTTCGGTGGGACCTCCTCCTCGTGCCCGGTGGCCGCCGGAGTCGCCGGCCTGCTTTTCAGCGCCGCACCCGAGGCCACCGCCGCGGAGGTCGGCCAGGTGCTCCGGGAGACCGCCGAGCCCGCTCCTTTCGCCTCCCCCGACGCCGACGGCCACGACCCGCTCTATGGCTACGGCATTGTGGATCCGGTGGCCGCGCTCCGGGTGATCACGGGAGCGCCGCCGATCCATCCCGAGGACGCGGGAAGGGGTTTCGTGGACGACGGTAGCGGCCCCGGACCCTTGGACGCCGGCCCGAAGGGAGGTAACTCGGGAGGGCGGGGATGTGCCGTGCGCGCGCGGGGCG
>DAPKRP010000307.1:0-2886 GCA_031800515.1 Polyangiaceae bacterium LLY-WYZ-14_1
CCCGGGCAGCGGCACCGCCCCACCCACGAAAGACCGGCGAGGAGGACGGACGAAGATCGTCGCGCGGCGGCGGCGGCGGGTCGACGGGAGCGGTCACTGGGGGCTCTCCGGCTGGGCGGGGATGGCGGGGGGCGCGACATCCCGGGGGATGTCCGGCGTCTGCCCACGGGGCGCCCGCCGGAACTCCCCGGCCTGGGCCGATTCCATCGGCGACTGGCCGGCCTGCTGGGCCCGCTGCCGCTCGTTTTCGATGCACTGGCTGATCCGTTCTTCGCCGTAGGCCTGAAGGCGGTCCGTCGCCTGCCGGGTGTAGTCGGTGGAGAGGGCCGCCCGGCGCCCGACCCGGCTGGCCAGGGAGTAGCGCACGAGGGCGAGGCACTCGGCGCTTTCGAGGGACTGGGCGAAGCGCTGTTCGAGCCCGTCCATGATGGTGAACTTCACCTCTTCCCGCGCCTCCGGCGGCTGGCCCCGGAGCTGGCGGGCGATGTCCGAGGGGATCACCGGGTTCCGGGTGGCGTCGAGGACCGCCTGGACAAGCTGTTCGTAGACCCGACCCTGGCGGACGTAGGCGGCGACGCTCCAGGCCCGGCTCCGGTAGCCCAGGACCTGGTTGTAGTCGTTGACGATGGACTCGGCCTCCTGGGCGCCGGCGTCGATCCGGGCCCGGAGGGCGCTGATGTAGTCTTCCAGGGTCCGGGGGGAACGCACCGAAATCGAGAAATCTTCGAAGTCCTGCCCCCGCTCGTCCACCAGCTGGAAGCGGGCTTCCGCGGCGAGCTCGGCGGCGTAGGTCCCCGCCGGCAGCCCGGACTGGGAGAACGCTTCCACCACGTCCCGAAGCGCCCCCTGGTAGTCCCGGGTCTGGCGAAGCTCCTGCCGGGCTTCGGCGATCTTCCAGTAGGCCTCGACCACCAGCTCGCCGGCGCCCTCTTGTCCCTGGTAGCGGTTGATGAACTCCCGCATCGCCCGGATCGCGTTCGACCAGGCGCGCTGCTTGAAGGCCATCTCCGCCTTCTTGAAGGAGGCCTGACGCTTCTTTTCCGGTTCGGTGACCAGGTCTTCCGCGCGGTCGTAGTAGTCCGCCGCCCGGCGGTACTGCTGGAGCTGTTCCAGGATGATCGCCGCGTTGATCAGCGCCGATTCCCGCCAACCCCGCACCCGGTCATCCGTCGACTGGCGGAAGCGACGGGAGTCGGCGAGCGCCGAGTAGTAGTCGACGGCGGTGTCGAAATCGAAGAAGCGGTTCGCGTTGTAGGCGAGCTGGAAGTAGGCGTAGCCGACGATGGCATCGAGCTCCGCCTGCTGCTCCGGGTCTTCGCTCCGGCGGGGGCCGACCTCGTCGATGATCCGGCGATAGAGCTGGAAGGCGGATTGGAAGCGGCTGACCTTCTCGAGGGCGGTCGCCGCCTTCTCCAGCGCGAGGGGGGCTTCCGGGTGGTCCGGCTCGTCGTTGACCGCCTGGACCAGCATCATCGCCGCCTGCTCGAAGAGCCGGTTCGCCTGCTCCCGGTTGCCGGCTTCCAGGGCTTGCTCGGCCTGCGTGAAGACCCCCACCGCCCGCTGATAGCGAATGTTCACCAGCTGGACGTCGGCGAGGCACTGGGGCTCGCTGGCGTTCGCCGGGTCGGTGCAGTCGATGCCTTCGGTCTCGCCGAAGGTGCATTCCCGGGATTGGAGCTCCCGGCTCAGGCGTTCGACCTCGTCCACCTGGTTCAGGGCGACGGCCATGTCGTTCAGGTTCAGCCAGGCCCGGCGGCCCACCGTGTCCGCCAGGGGGCCGGTGCAGCGCTCGTCGAAGATCCGGGTGAAGCGCTCCTGGGCCTGGGGCCAGTAGCCGTAGGCGTAGAGCAACAGGGCGTTGTTGAACTCGTAGGCCTTCCGGACGCCTTCCGTGTCGTCTTCTTCCGAGACCCGGGCGATGTAGAGCTCCCGGGCCTGGGCCAGTCGCTGGAGCAGCTCCGGCATCGCGACGGGCACCGCCTGGGGGGGCTCCCCCTGGGGGGGCGGCGGCTCCTCCCGGATGTCGACCCGCCCGTCCCGTTCGGCGATCTCGACCACCCGTTCGAGGGATTCGACCACCATGCGGGCGGAGACGCTGAGCCGGGTGTCGTCGAGGTTCGAGTCCCGGATGGCGGCGTATTCCACCGCCGCCTCCTCGTACTGGCCGGACCAGTAGAGGGTCTCCGCCAGGTTGAACTGGATCTCGTAGGCCTCCGGGTCGTTCGGCCGCTGTCGGAGGAAATCTCGATAGGCCTGCGCCGCGGATTCGTACTGGTCCGAGGCCCGGCGGCAGATCTCCGGGTCCCCTTCCCCGGCGCAGCGCCGCCGCAGCTGGGAGGCGCGCTCGTGATATTCGACCGCCGCGCTGATGAGCGCCTGGGTGGCCAGGCGTTCCGCGTCCCGCTGTTCCACCGGGTGGTCGACGTTGGCGTTCCACCAGTCCGAGCCTTCCCCGTAGTCCCCGAGGCGCGCCCGCCATTCCCCGGCGGCCAGGCGCTTCAGGTCTTCTTCGAGGTCCGTCCGCCGGGCCTGCGCCTGGGCGATCCGGCTGGTGAACTCGGGCGCCCGGTGATGCATCGGGAACCTTTCGAGGGCCAGGGACCAGACCTCGATCGCCTCCGGGAACTTGGCCTCTTCGTAGTAGACCTCCCCCAAGGAGAAGTAGACCTCCGGAGTCCATTCCCGGTCCTGGGGAAGCAGGTTCGGGTCCTGCACCCGGGCGATGCCGCTCGGCATGCCTTCGTTCACGTCGGGGACGGCGTTTTCGTTCCAGTCGTCGTAGGCGAAGGCGATGCCCAGATACTGGAGGGCTTCCGGCCGGAGCTCGGACCCCGCCCGCCCGGTGCGTTCCCGTTCCATGTCCGACCAGTCGACCAGCAGTCCGAA
>DAPKRP010000308.1:0-3033 GCA_031800515.1 Polyangiaceae bacterium LLY-WYZ-14_1
GCGCGACGACGGCGCCGCGGCGTCCCGGGGGGGACCCGCCCCGGGGCGCGACCTGCTCTGGAGCGCCATGCTGGGTTCTCCCGGCTGCGTCGCCGACCTGTCGGACTGCCTCCGGGGTCTGGACGCGGCGGACCTCCCGTCCAGCGCCGAGGCCCAGGCGATGCGGTTCATCGGCAAAGCGCTGGTCTACGAACGACTCGAGCGTCCGGCGGAGAGCGCGGCCGCCCTCACCCGGGCCCTGGACCTCTGGCCGAGCCAGCGCGGGGCTCGAGAGATGGTGGTCGCCGCGCGACTGCGGGGGGGTCGGGCCGGATCCTGGCTCGCCAGCCTGGTGGCCTGGCAGCCCGGCGCCGCCGGAACCTGGATGGCCGTGTCCAAGGAGCGGGCCACCCCGGAGCTCGTCCAGCGGGCCTACGTGATCACCGGGGGGCACCCGATCATCGCGACCCGTCTCGGGAGCCTGCTGATCGCCATGGGTCGGGTCGACGACGGCCTGGTCATCGCCCACCGGCTCCGCATGAGCGAGCACCCCGGGGAGGTGACCGGGGGCGTCGTGATTCAAACCAGACGCCTGATGAGCGAGGGGCGATTTGCCGCTGCGCTCGACGAAGCCTCCCGACACCTGCTCGGGCTGGACGCCTTCGGGGAAGCGTCCTTCGGCGACACGGAGCTCCTGGGCCTGACCGTCGACCTGCTCGACCTGCTTTCGGGGGGCGATGGGCTGACGGCCCAGCTGATCGACCACCTGATCACGGGCCCGCAGGCGATCTTGGACGATGCTGCCCTGGAATACGCCGCGCTCCCCCTGATCGGACTCTGCCTTCAAGCGCCAGCGGAAGGACGCCTGGGCCAGACCTGCGTCGAAGAGCTCGCTCGCCAGCTCGAAAGGGAAGCAAGCGACGAGGTCATCGCCCTCTGCCTGGAAGCGGCTTCCAGCCATGTTGCAGCTCTTCGGGGCGAGGACGCTGCGTCACTTTTTCGCCGCCTCCTGCGGACCCAGGACAACCCGGCCGCGTTCAGCTACCAGGCCTGCGACCTCCCCTGGTCTCTGGTCGAAGCCTACGACCTCCAGCGGGTGCCGGGGGCGTTGGAGGTGGCGCCGGAAGACCGGTCCCTCTTCGGCGGAAGTCATCCGGCGACGGCCATCCACCTGCTCGCGGCAACCGCCTCCGGCGGGTGCACCACGGAACAGCGGCGCCGGCTGGAAGCGGTGCTCGACGCCTGGGAGCGGGCCGACGCCGCCTTCCCGTTACTCGAACGCGTTCGGGCCCGGGTCGACGCCTGCCGCCAGGCCCGGTAGCCGATTCAGCAGCCGGCCCAGCTCTTCGTGGTCCGACCCGAGAGGCTGTGTACCTCGAGGGGCGAGCTGGTGGACACGACGACCGCCTGGGCGGTGGCGATGTCCGTCGCCGGGTCGTCCCATTGACCCTGGATCACGTACCAGGTGGACCCGTCCTGGGTCCAGGTGCCATCGGGCCCCAGCTGCCAGCCGTTGGTCTCCGCCACCATCTCGAGGGGCATCGACGTCAAGCTGACCTTGTAGCTTTCCGATGCGTCGCCCTGATGATCGAAGAGCACGTGGCAGGGAATGATTCGGCAGTTGGGCGGCGGTGCGCTCAGATTGCCGAAGGCGAGCTCCACGGGCCCCGCGCCGCCCTGGATGGCCTTGGCCTTCGCGCCAGCGGTACGGGTGATAGCGATCTTGATCTCGGTCATGGATCCCCCTGTGGTCGTGAGATGGGCGGGGGCCTACCATTCGGCCCGCACCCTGGGTAGGCCGAACGTTTGACCAGTCCGACGAGTCCACCACTACCGGTGCTCAGGACCGAACTTCCGGGCAGGGGTCTATTCCGCGGCGGGGCTCGACGACTGGGGGATTCCGGACCAGTCGTCCACCGCCTGGGGGCCGGACGCCGGGCGGACGTCGACCGGGATCCCGGTCAGGTGGGCCATCCCCGTCTCCGGTTCGATGGCGTCGGGACCGTCGGCGGCCAGGAGGTTGGCGTTGACCCCGCGGGTCCGGCTGGCGGTCCGCTGGCCCTTGGCCCCCTGATGGCCCCACCCGTGGGGTAGGGCGACGGCGCCGGGAAACAGGTCTGCGGTCAGCCGAAGAGGAACCCGCACCGTCGCCGTCCGGGAGGAGACGTCGACCAGGTCCCCCGCCTGGAGACCCCGCGCCGCCGCGTCCTTCGGATGCATATAGAGGTGATTGGTTCCCCCATGCCCGTCCACGAAATCATCGATGTTGTGGGTCCAGGAGTTGTGGGTGGTGACCTGGCGTTTGGTGATGAGCCGCAGCCGGTCCCGGTGCGCCGTCTCCCAGGCGAAGGCCTCGTCGAGACGCCGGCGGGCGTCGGCGACCAGGGCCTCCGGGGCCAGGTGCACCTTGCCGTCGTCGGTATAGACCCGCTTCCCGAGGAAGTCGGCGTCGGCGTGGTCGTCCCGGAGTCGGCCGTGGGGAGCGTCCCGGAGCAGCGCTCGGAAGCTCCCCTGCCCGGTGACCCGGAGCAGCAGGGACAGCAGCGCTTCCTGCGGCACCGTCCCGTCCCCTTTCATCCCTCGGCCTAGCTCGAGCAGCCCCTGGGCGACCCGGCTCCCGAAGAGCGGCGTGCCGCAGGCCTTGGCGAGGTCGAGGTAGATGGTCGCCTCGTCCCGCTGTTCCCCGTCCGGGGGCACCACGGGCCGGGTCGCTTGCAGATAGGGACGCCGTTGAAGCCCCAGCATGAGGGGGAAGATGAAGGGCAGGTCGGGGCGCTGGAGCGGCGAGGTGCAGGGCAGCACGTGGGTGGCGACGCTCGCCGTCTCGCTCATCTGAATGTCCAGGCAGACCAGCAGCTCGAGCTCGTCCTGAAAGGCCCGACGCAGGCGCCCAGCGTTCGCCATGGTGAGCAGCGGGTTGCCGCCGGTGACGAACAGCGCCCGCACCTGGCGCTCCCCCGGGGTCAGGATCTCGTCCGCCAGCAGCGCTCCTGCGTAGGCGTCGTTCACCTTGCGCACGCCCCCCACCCGGGAACGATCGTCCTTCATCAGGAT
>DAPKRP010000309.1:0-3149 GCA_031800515.1 Polyangiaceae bacterium LLY-WYZ-14_1
GCCCGCTTCCGGGAAGACGTGGCCCGGGTCCGGGACGAGGTGGGCAAGGTCCTCGTCGGCCAGGAGGGGATCCTCGACGGCGCCCTGACCTGCCTCCTCGCCGGGGGTAACGCCCTCCTCGAAGGGGTCCCCGGGCTCGGAAAGACCCTCTTGGTGCGATCCCTCGCCGAAGCCCTCGAGCTGCGCTTCTCCCGGGTGCAGTTCACCCCGGACCTCATGCCGGCGGACCTGGTGGGCACCACGGCGCTGGTCGAGGGGGAACAGGGGGAGCGCGCCTTCGAGTTCCGGCCGGGACCGCTCTTCGCCCACGTCGTCCTCGCCGACGAGGTGAACCGGGCCACCCCGAAGACCCAGTCCGCCCTCCTCGAGGCGATGCAGGAGCACTCGATCACCGTCGCCCGCACCACGCATCGACTGGAAGAGCCCTACTTCGTCCTCGCCACCCAGAATCCCCTCGAGATGGAGGGGACCTATCCCCTGCCGGAAGCCCAGCTCGACCGCTTTCTGCTGAAGCTCGAGGTGCCCTTCCCGGCCCCGGAGGACCTCCACGCCATCCTGGACCGGACCACCGGGACCGAGAAGCCGACCATCGCCCCGGTGCTCGACCGGGCCCGGATCCTCGAGATGCGCCAGGTGGTTCGGGAGGTCGCCGTCGCCCGCCATGTCCAGGAGCTCGCCATCCGCATCCTGGTGGCCACCCACCCGGACCGGCCGGAGGCGCCGGAGGAGGTTCGGCGGTTTGTCCGATACGGAGCGAGCCCCCGGGGCGCCCAAGCCTGCCTGGTCGCCGCCAAGGTGCGGGCGCTCTTCGATGGGCGCTTCGCCATCGGCCTCGACGACGTCCGGGCCACCGTCAAGCCGGCCCTCCGTCACCGCGTGCTCCTGAACTTCGAAGGGCAGGCGGAAGGGATCTCCACCGACCGGATCCTCGACGCGATCCTCGACCACGTGCCGGCTCCCCAGGGCTGAGCCCGGGCGGTCCACCCCTGATGCGCGAAGCTTTCCGACGCGTCTTTCCTTCCGGACTCCTCTCCTCGGCGGGGGGCTCGACGGCCCGAGGCCGGGGGGCCGCCGGCGGCGACCAGGACGGCGACGAGCTCTTCGACGAGTCCTTTCAACGCCGCCTCGAGGTGCTGGCGATGGTCGCCCGGAAGGTCCACGCCGGACGCCAGCGGGCGGAACGGCGCACCCGGAAGATCGGGAGCGGCATCGAGTTCGCCGACCACCGGGAATACGCCCCGGGGGACGACTTCCGCAGCCTCGACTGGAACGTCTACCAGCGCCTCGGTCGCCTGCTGGTGCGTCTCTACGAAGAAGAGGAAGACCTCACCGTCTACGTGCTCCTCGACGCCTCCCGATCGATGGCCCACGGCCGGCCCTCCAAGCTGCGCTACGGGAAGCGCGTCGCCGCGGCGCTGGCCTACGTCGCCCTGTCCAACCTCGACCGCGTCTCCGTGCAGACCTTCTCCGATCGCATGGATGGGCGCCTCCCCCCGACCCGGGGCAAGAGCCGGATCTTCAACGTCTTCGATTTTCTCCGGGGGGTGACCCCCGGGGGCGCGACCAGCACGGCGGACGCGTTCAAGACCTTCGTCGCCCAGCACGACCGACGGGGGCTCGTCCTGCTCCTGAGCGACCTCTACGACGCCGCGGGCTTCGAGGCGGGGATCAACGCCCTGCGCTACGCCCGCTTCGAGCCTCACGTGCTGCACCTGGTGGACGCCCGGGAGGCGGAGCTGCCCCTGCGGGGGGACCTCCGGCTGGTCGATGCGGAGACGGGGGCGGGTCGGGAGGTCACCGTCACCGACGGCCTCCTCGACCGCTATCGGGAGGCGCACCGGACCTGGCAGCAGCGGGTCGCCGATTTCTGCGTGCAGAAGCAGGTGCCTCGCTACGCCCTCGACGTCTCCGTCCCCTTCGACGACGCCGTCCTCGCGGTGCTGCGGCAGGGGGGCATCCTGCGATGAGGGAGGGACCCGGCGTGCCCCATCGGTCCCCCGGAGGTCGGCCCGGGTGAACCTGATCTTCACCGGTTGGTCGCTGACCCAGGTGCTCGGGCTCTTCGCCGGGGTCGGGGCGGCGGTCACCGCCCTCTACTTTCTGAAGATGCGGCGCCGGGCCGTCGAGGTGCCCTTTCTACCGCTCTGGGAAGCGCTGGTCGCGGAGGAACGACGCACCCGACTCTTCGACCGGTTGAAGCGCTGGTGGTCCCTTCTCCTCGCTCTCCTGGTCGTCGCCGCCCTCTCCTCCGCCGTCGGCGATCCCCGGGCGGCGGGGGCCCGGAGCGCCGGCCGGACCCTCGTCGTGCTGGTCGACGCGAGCGCGTCCATGAAGGGGACGGACGTCGCGCCCAATCGGTTCGAGGCGGCGCGGAAGGCCCTCGGGCGGCTCATCGACGATCTCGGCCCCCGGGACCGGATGCTCATCGCCGAGATGACCGGGACCACGACCCCGATGAGCCCTCTGACCGGGGAGCTCGCCGTGCTGCGGGACGCCCGGGATGCCCTCGCCGCCCAGGATACGGGGGCCCGCCTCGACCGCGCCCTGGGCTTCGCTGCCGACGTGCTCCGGGACCAGCCCGACCCGGAGGTCGTGGTCGTGACGGATGGACGCCTCGACCTGGGGGTCCTGGCATCGGCGCCGAGCACGAGCCGCGCCGGGCGGCTTTTGGGCGACCCCGGGGTTCGCTTTTCCTGGATCCCGGTGGGGACCCGAGACGCTCGAAACGTCGCCATCACCTCCTTTGCGGTGCGCCGCTACCCCCTGGACAAGAGCCAGACGGAGGTGCTCCTCGAGGCCTGGAATCCGGGGGAGACCCCCCGCACCGTCGAGCTCCAGCTGGTGAGCGAAGCCGGTCCCGTCGAGGTCGTGCCCCTGGACCTTCTCCCGGGGGAGCGGGTGCGCCGCTTCTTCCGAAACGTCTCCGGTGCCGACCAGACCCTGGAAGCCCGGCTGCTGGCGCCGCCGGACGCGGAACGACGAGCCCCGGACGATCTCCCCGTGGACGACCGGGCCTATGCCCGCCTGCCGGAGCGTCGTCGCGCCCGGGTCCAGGTGGTTACCCCCGGGAACCTCTATCTGGAAGCCGCCCTGCTCCTCGACGAATACCTCGACGTCACCCAGGTGGCCCCCGGGGACTACCCGGCGCC
>DAPKRP010000310.1:0-1548 GCA_031800515.1 Polyangiaceae bacterium LLY-WYZ-14_1
TCCCCCCACCAGCACCCCAAGGCGCCCACGGGTGGGGAAAAGATGATCCGATTTCCCGCCCTCGGGCGACCTACGACAACACGCGCCCCCGGGCGACGCCTCTGCGGTCAAGCGGGCTCACGGGCCACCGTACTGGCTGGCACGTCGCACCAGGTCAGGGCCAGAACGGACGACGACATGACGTTTCTCGATGCGTTTGCCTCGCGGGTGGCTCCCCTTCTCCTCCGATCCGTCGCGGCCCTCCTGCTGGCCGCCGGCGGCTGCGCCGGGGATCTCGCCCAGCCGGAACGGTTCACCGGCGCCATCCCGGACGGTGGTCCGGTGGGCGACGACGATGACGACGATGACGACATGGGGGGCGGCTGCCCCGACGCCATCGACGTCCAGGTGCTCCTGGAAGACACCTGCGGAAGCTCCGTCTGCCACGAAGGGGACGGCGCCGGCGGCGGCGTCGACCTCATCAGCGCCGGCGTGGCCGCCCGGACCGTCGACGTGCCGGCGATGGGCGCCGACGGCTGCGTCCCGAGCAGCGTCCTCATCGACAGCATGAACGTCGACGACAGCTACCTGCTCGAGAAGCTCGACGGGAGCCCCCCGGAATGCGGGGACGAGATGCCCCTCTTCAACCCGACCCTCACCGACGAAGAGTTCGCCTGCGTGCGGGACTGGGCCGTGACCCTGATCGAGGAAACCCGATGACCTGGCGCCGCCTGTTTCCGTGGCTCTCCGGCCTGCTGCTCGCCGCCGCGGCCAGCCTGCCCGCCATCGCGCTCCCCGCTCCGGCCCGCGCCCAACCGGACGGCGAGGTGGCCGTCGCCTACTTCGATGGTCCCGCGGCGAGCCGCATTCGCTCCGCGGTGGGCCGTGCCTTCCGGGGACGGGTGGTCTCCCCCTCGCGCTGGTCCCGGGCGACCCGTCGCCTCGGTCGGCCCGGCTCGCCGGCGGAATACGCCGAGCTCGCCGCCGAGGTCGAAGCGGTGGCCATCATCGACGGGCTGGTCGACCGGCGGCCCCGGCGTTGGGCGGTCGAGATCGTGGTTCGGAACGGCGCCGACGGTGAAGAGATCGGCCGCATGGTCTTCGAGGAACGCAGCCGGGGGCAGCTTCAGCGGCGGCTCCAGCGCACCGTCGACCGGGAGCTCGCCGACCTCCTCGCCCGGGCGCGGCCGGCCCCCGTCGAGCTTCCCGAGGCGGGCGGGGACGCCCGCATCGTCGTCGTCCGGGAGTTCGATGGCGGTCGCCGGGCGGAACGCTTCCAGGGGATGGTCCGGTAGCTGGTCGACGAAGACCCCGGCTTCACCGTCGTCGACGACGGCTTGATGTCCCCGGCGGACGTCGATGCCTACATCGCCGGCGGAGTCGACCGGGTCAGCCGGCGGGTCTGGGCGATGAACGTGCGGGTCACCAACGGCGCTGACGGCCGTACCCTGGCCGACGTCGCCTTCGAAGAGCGGAATCTCCCCCGGCTGCGCCGGGCGGTCGGGCGCACCTTCTGGGACGAGCTCGGCGGACCTCTGGCCCAGTCCGAGTCCCGCACCCGAGCCCGCC
>DAPKRP010000311.1:0-1598 GCA_031800515.1 Polyangiaceae bacterium LLY-WYZ-14_1
GGCTCGCTCCGCTCCGGCACCTCGGCCACGGCGCGCGCCGCGCGGTACCCGTAGACCAATCCTTCCAACAGCGAGTTCGAGGCGAGCCGGTTGGCCCCGTGGAGCCCGGTCGAGCTCGCCTCCCCGATGGTCCAGAGCCCCGGCAGCGTGGTCCGCCCGTCGGCATCGACCACGATGCCACCGCACATGTAGTGCGCCGCCGGCACCACGGGGATGGGCCGCTGGGTCATGTCGATCCCGAACGCCAGACACCGCTCGTGGATGTTCGGAAAGCGACTCCGCAGGTAGTCGGCGGGCTTCGCCGACATGTCGAGCATCACGTGGTCGAGCCCGGCCTTCTTCATCTCGTAGTCGATCGCCCGAGCGACCACGTCCCGGGGGGCCAGGTCCTTCAGAGGATGGTGCCGCTCCATGAAGGCGGTGCCGTCGGGCAGGCGGAGCACGCCGCCTTCCCCCCGGAGCGCCTCGCTGATGAGAAAGCTCTTCGCCTCCGGGTGATAGAGGCAGGTCGGATGGAACTGATAGAATTCCATGTTGGCGACGGTGGCCCCCGCCCGATAGGCCATCGCGACCCCGTCCCCCGTCGCAACGTCCGGGTTCGACGTGTAGAGGTAGACCTTTCCGGCCCCGCCGGTGGCGAGCACGGTCGCCCGGGCCAGGACGGTGTGGACCTGGCCCTCGGTCTCGTCGAAGACGTAGGCGCCGACGACCCGCTTGCGCCCCGCTCCGAGCTTCGAGAGCTCGATCAAGTTGACCCCCATGTGGTCTTCGAGGAATCGGATCCGCGGGTTCTTTCGGACCGCCTCGACCAGCACCCGCTGCACCTCGGCGCCGGTCATGTCGGCGTGGTGGACGATCCGCCGGGCACTGTGGCCGCCCTCCCGGGTGAGGTTCAGGTGGGTGGGACCTTCCCCGGGGTCGAACTCGGCACCCATCGCCATGAGCTCCCGGATCCGCTCGGGACCTTCCGCGACGACCCGCTCCACCACTTCCCGCCGGGAGAGCCCCCGGCCGGCGGTGAGGGTGTCCTCCGTATGGGCTGCGAAGGAGTCCGCCGGGTCGAGGACCGCGGCGATCCCTCCCTGGGCCCAGGCGGTCGCCGAATCGTTCGATGACCGCTTGGTCGCGACCAGCACCTCGCCGTGGCGGGCGGCCTCGAGGGCGAAGGTCAGGCCGGCCACGCCGCTGCCGAGGACGAGATAATCGCAGGTGAACCGGGCCATGGATCAGGAGATAGTGCGCGACCCGGGGACGACAAGGAAGCGGACGCCGGGAGGCGGCGTTCCTCGCCGATGACCACGCTTTTGGCGCCCGCAGCGACCCGCCGGTATCCTGTCGCTCCCATGGACCAGGACCGAGAGGCCGCCCCGGGCTCCCCGGAACCGTCCCGCAGCCCGGCCGTCGGCTTCCGGGCCAGCGACCCCAGGGTCGCGGGCTGGCGATCCGCCGCGGTCGGCGGGCCGCTCTACCTCTGGACCCTCGCGGTGAGCCTCGGCCTGCCGTCCCCGGCGGCCCAGGCGGACATCCACCGCTGCGAGGCCGCCGATGGGACGATTCACTTCACCAACGACCGCCCTCGGGGGTCCCGCTGCACGCTC
>DAPKRP010000312.1:0-4065 GCA_031800515.1 Polyangiaceae bacterium LLY-WYZ-14_1
AGGGGGCCGAGGGTCCCGAGGCCGATGGCCGCCAGCCCGCCGGCCACCAGCGTCCGCGTCCGTCGGCCCGAGGGGAACGGGCCCCAGGTCGACCGGGCAGGGGCCGACGGGGAGGACGGCGGGGGCGGGCCCCGCCGGCTCCTTCCCTGCTGGCGAAGACGGGTGTGGCTCATCGCCGGCCTGCTCCCGGCGCGCCGCGGCCCGCGAGGTCGTCGTCGTCGTCGGCGGCGGCGGCGCCTTCCGGGTCCCGGGGGATCCCGCCGAGGGTCGCCGCGGGGACGAAGGCGAAGCGGTAGGGCGCCGTCGGGTTCGAGCCCTGGCCGCCGCCGCGCCCCGGGGTGACGGAGACCTCGACGCAGGTCGCCTCGGCCCGAGCGGCGGCGCCGGTGAAGGGGGTGACCTCGCCGCCGCCGAGGCCGGAGGCGTCCACCCGGGGACCGGCCCGGCCCGCCCGGTCGACCATGCGGAGGCTCAGGTCGAGGTCCGGCGGCACGTCCTCGAGCTCGGCCCGGACCTCGGGGCCATCGGCGGCCACGCAGAAGACGTCGACGTCGTCGTCCCAGCCGATGTAGGCGCGCCGCACGCTGCCGATGGCGACCAGGTCGGCGATGGTGGCTCGGTCGTTGATCTCCCGCTCTTCGTCCGGGTCCGCGCGGCGGGCCTTCCAGGAGATGGTGTAGGTGTCGGAGACGTTCTCCGTCGGGTAGGCGCCGTCGGCGACGTCCTCCCGCACCCGGAGGTAATAGCGGCTGGCGGTCAGCGGGAAGTTGGGGGCGATCTCCGGCGCCCCGACCCCCCCCGCGTCGACGACCAGAAGGGGTCGCGGCCGGCCCGCCTCGACGAGCTCGAACATCAGGTCCGCGTTCGGCAGACCGGACAGGGTGATCGTGGCGATCCGTCGGGACCGGGTCGCGTTCGACAAGAGATAGACGTCCGCGTCGCTCCGGTTCCGGTCGAGGCGTTGCCCGAGGTAGGCGGCGAGGGTCACGTCTTCCTCGAGGACGTCGGCGGTGGCGGGCTCGTCGTTCGGCTCGCTCTCCTGGTCCTTTGGATCCCGGGGCAGCCAGCGGTCCCGGGTCGCGACCGCACCGGAGACGAGGGCCCCCAGGACGAGCACGCTCGCGCCGACGGCGAGCCGATGACGCCAGCGCAGTCGCCGCTCGTAGCGGTCGACGTCTCGTCGGGTGGCCAAGGGAATGGCGAGGCGGGTCTGCCCGTCGGGTCCGCCGATACCGACCCCGACGTCGGGCACCGTCGCGGTCCCGAAGGACGACAGGGTCGGGTCCGCCTCCCCCCGGCCGCCGAGGAAGCTCAGCAGATCCCGGCGCAGGTCTTCCACCGTCGGATAGCGGTGCCGGGGGTCCTTCGCCATCGCCCGAAGCACGACGGCGTCCGCCTCCGGGGGAAGGTCGTCCCGGGCGGCCCGCTCGGAGGGGGGCACCACCGGCTCCGTCAGGTGCTTGGTCAACACCCCCATGGAGCTTTCGGCGGTGAAGGGCGGCTTCCCGGCGAGGGCTCGGTAGGTCATCGCCCCGATCGCGTAGACGTCGGTGAGGGGCGAGGCGCCTTCTCCTCGGATGTACTCCGGGGCCATGTAGTAGGGCGTGCCCATGAGGGTGCCGGCCCGGGTCAGGGTGTGGGCCTCCGGGTCGTCCCGAAGCTTCGCCAGGCCGAAGTCGAGCACCTTCACCTGGTCCGAGACCTCCCGTCGCTGCCGGATGACCACGTTCTCCGGCTTGATGTCCCGGTGGACCACCCCTTCCGCGTGGGCGTGGCCGACGCCGGCGCAGACCTGGGCGACGATGCGAGCGACCCGGTCGAAGGACAGGGGACCTTCGCCGTCGATCACCTTCCCGAAGTCCCGGCCGGCGACGTATTCCATCACCAGGTAGGCCAACCCCTCGCTGTGGCCGAAGTCGAAGACGCTGACGATGTTCGGATGGTCCAGGCGGGAGACGACCTCCGCCTCCCGGCGGAAGCGGCGCACCACTTCCCGCCGCCGCACGAGGGAACCGTGCAGCAGCTTCATCGCCATCTGCTTGCCGATGTGGACGTGCTCGACGAGGTAGACGACGCCCATGCCGCCCCGCCCGACCAGGCTCAGCAAGCGGTAGCGGTCCGCCAGCACCCGCCCCACCAGCGGGTCGTCGTGCTGGCCCGGGGGGCGGTCCGCCGGCTGCTGGCCCACCGGGCCGGCGGCGGCCGGTGGGACCGGAAACGGGGCGGTCACGGTCTGGCTTCGAGGACATAGGTCGCGTCCACCCGGGGGACGGTCACGATGCGGTCGGTCTCGGCCTTGAACTGCTGCTCGCCGGCGACCTTCCCCAGGATGCGAACCCAGTCGTGGAGGGTGGCCTCCGTCGCCGCCGGGTAGACCACCCAGAGGGGGCAGGCCTGTCCCCGGGGACAGTCTTCGACCAGCACCTGGAGGATGCTGCGCCCGTCCTGGACCCGAACGTTGTAGACCCGGCCCACCATCTCGACCTTCTGGCCCCGATAGATCGTCGGGTTCTGCGCGAGCTTCGCGTAGGTCAGGGAGTCGTCGGCGTCGAAGTCCGCCGCCGCCTCCGCGAGGTCGTCGACCCGCCGGATGGTGATGGTGCGGGTGACGGGGGCTTTCCCGGGCTCCCGGGCGACGACCTGAACCTGCCGCTCGCCGACGGCCTCGAGGGCGATCCGCTCCAGGAAGCGGCCGTCTTCGACGGTCACCGGGCGGCCGTCCAGGGTGACGGTGGCCGTCGGGTCCACGGCGCCGGCGACCTCGACGTCCTTCCGGTCGGTGACCAGGGAGCGCCCGGGGCGGTCGATCTGGAGGGTGGCGTAGGGCACCCGGCTCCGGACGCGACCGTCTTCGACCTCGCCGTTCGGAAGCTCGAGATGATAGGCGACGGAGAGGTCGTAGAAGCCATCGTCGTCCGGGGGGACCTCGGCCAGGGGGAAGCGGCGGACGCCCCGCCCATCCTCGTCGAGGGGAAGGGCCTGGCCGTCCAAGGTCGCCTCCGTGCCCGGCGGCGCGTCGACCATGATCCGGACCGCCGGGTCGTCGTCCCGAAGCCCGGAGAGATCCGCCCGGACGCGGAAGTCGACCCGCAGCTGGAGCTCCGCGGTCTGCACGTCCCCTTCGGGGCCGACGACGTCGAGGGCCAAGGTGTTCTCACCGACGGCCAGGCCTTCCGCCGCCAGGGGGAACTCGGCGCGGTTGCCGTCGAGGACCGCCTCGGCGCCTCCGAGGCGGACCTTGGTGCCGGGACGGGCGCCCGGGACGGTCACCTCGAGGACCTCGCCCTGGGCGGACTGGGTGACCTGCGCCTCGACCTCCGGCCCCCGGTTGCCGAAGAGCCAGACCGCGAGGAGCACGACCACCAGCCCCACCAGCAGACCCGCGAGCCCGAGGAGCACCCAACCCAGGCGCCCGCCCCGGGAGGAGCCGGGGCGCCGCCCCTGGGGCAGCCCCGGGATGGCGGCGCTCGACGGTTCCGCCGCCGCGCCCACCGGGGGCGGCGGGGCACCGGCGTCCTGAGGCCAGCTGGAACGGTAGGCGACTTCGTTCCGGCGACGGCCGGGAGCGTCGGCCCCGGGCAGCGCCGCCGGCATCCCCGGGGGGCGCATCGATTCGCTCGGCGCGGGTGCCTGGGAGGCGGGCAGGCCTAGCATCGTGCGCCCGGAGGCGGGCGGAGGCGCCGCGGAGGAGGCCCCCCCGGGAGGGCCCCCGCTCGCGCTCCCGGGGGGGGCGACCGCGTCCGGGGCCCCGGCCGTCGAGGGCGGTGGGGCGCTCGGGACCGCCGGCATGCCGAGCATCGTGCGCTTCGGATGGGCCGCCCCGCCGGCCTCCGGGGGCTCGCCGGAGGCCGCCGGCGGGAGCGACGCCTGGAGCCCGACCTGGGTGGCGGCGAGCTGGGGCGGGGGGGCCCCGGACGGCGAGGCCGGCGCATTCGGAGGGTTCCCCGCGCTCGCCGACCCACGACCCCCGGCGGGGGCGACCCCCGGGGGGACGATGGCCCCACCGGCGACCGGCGACTGCATCCCGATCATGGTGCGGCCCCGGGCGGGGGAGGCGCCCGCGGG
>DAPKRP010000313.1:0-2569 GCA_031800515.1 Polyangiaceae bacterium LLY-WYZ-14_1
GGGCCGCGGGTCACGGTGGTCGCCCTTCGCCGAGAGGGGCGGGGCCTGCTTCGCCATCTCGAGCGGGTGGGGAAGGCGCCGGTCACCCTCGGCGGTCCCGACGACGGCGTCCTCGCCCTGCGCTACCCCGTCGCCGACACCCTGGACCCCCTCGAGCGGCTCGTCCTGGCGAGTCCCCTCGACGCCCTTCGGGCGCTGACCACCGGCCTGGACTTCGACCGGGATGCGGGGGCGGCGACGGAACCCGGGGCGGTCGTCCTCGGGGGCACCGTCGGCTACGGCTTCGCCGACTTCTTCGACCCGCCCCGCCTGCAACCGGGGCTTGCCGGCTCCCGCGCCGCCGTCCCGCCGGACGCCGAGCTCTACCTCTTCGGTGCCACCGTCTGCGTGGACGCGGCGTCCGTCACCGCGCGCGCCCTCGTCGTCGGAGACGGGGACGCCACCGACCCGGGGGCCGCGGAACGCCGGCTCGACCGGATCGCCGCCGCCGCCGCCGGCCTGCGGGCCCCCGGCCTCGAAGCCGCCGCCGCCGGTCTCGATGACGCCGCGCTCGACGGGCGGGACGGAGGTGCCCTCCCGTTGGCCCCGCCCGCCGTCGACCTCGACGACGCGTCCTATGCGGAGGTGGTGCGCCGACTGCTCGACCGGGTGCGGGCGGGGGACGTCTTCCAGGTCGTTCCCTCCCGCGCCTTTCGGGTGGCCTGCCCGGACCCCTTCGCGGCCTACCGGCGGCTCGCTGCCCTGGACCCGACGCCCTACGGCTTCTTCACCCGGGGTCGAAGCGGCACGGTGCTCGGGGCCTCCCCGGAGACCTTCGTCGACGTCCGGTCCGGGGTCGGGGACGCCGCCGCCCCCTCCGCGGCGCCCCGTCGGCACCGGCCGGGGAGCGCCCTCGCCATCGAGCCCATCGCCGGGACCCGACCCCGGGGCCGCACCCGGGCCGAGGACGAGCGCCTCGAGGTCGAGCTCCGCACCGACCCGAAGGAGCTCGCGGAGCACCTGATGCTGGTCGACCTGGCCCGAAACGACGCCGCCCGGGTCGCGGTGCCGGGCAGCACGGAGGTCGCCTCCCTCCTCGAGGTCCGCCGCTTCGCCCGGGTGATGCATCTGGTCTCCCGGGTCGAGGCCACCCTGAGGCCCGGGGCGGACGCCCTCACCGCCCTGGCCGCCTGCGGGCACCCCGGGACCGTCGTCGGGGCGCCGAAGCTTCGGGCGGCGGAGCTCTTGGCGGGGGTCGAGGCGGCCCCCCGGGGCGTCTATGCGGGCGCCGTCGGTCTCCTCGACGCCGCCGGAGAGCTCGACACGGCGCTTGCGATCCGCACCGCCGTCGTCTCCCAGGGCGTCGCCACCGTTCGGGCGGGAGCCGGCGTCGTGGCGGACAGCGATCCGATGGCGGAGGCGGAGGAGACCCGCCGGAAGGCCTCGGCCATCCTGTCCGCCCTCGATCCGGCGGACGGCGCCTCGCCACACCGGCAGCACCCGGAAGGAGGTGTGCCGTGCGGCCGGTGATCCTCGTCGACAATCGGGATTCCTTCGTCTTCAACCTGGCCGACGCCGTCGCCCGGCTGGGGGTCGCCGTCGACGTGATCCGGAACGAGGCGCCCGCCGAGCAGGTCCTCGGTCGGGCGCGACGCACCGGCGCCGCGCTCCTCTTGTCCCCGGGCCCCGGGCGGCCGGAGGACGCGGGCTCGCTGCTCGGCATCGTCGCCGGCGCCCGGGAGGCGGGCGTCCCGGTCCTCGGCGTCTGCCTCGGCCACCAGGCGATCCTCGTCGAGGCCGGGGCCCTCCTCGAGCCCGGGCCCGCGCCGGTCCACGGCCGGGGGGACGCCCTCCGCCACGACGGGAAGGGTCCCTTCGCCGGCCTGCCGAGCCCCCTTCGGGTCGGGCGCTACCATTCCCTCGGGGTCCGCGCCGCGCCGGCGCGCTTCGCCGTCCACGCCGAGGTCGACGCCCTGGTGTTCGCGGTGAGCGACCTCGAGGCGCGGCAGGTAGGCCTCCAGTTCCACCCCGAGTCCGTGCTGACGCCCCTGGGCGATTCGGTGCTCCGGGGCGCCCTCGAGGTGCTCTCGTGACCGCTTTCGCCCTCGCCCCCACCCTGGACGCCCTCTGCGGCGGCCACGATCTCGAGGCGCCGGCCGCCGAGGCGCTCTTCGCTGCCCTCGCCGAGGGCCGCTTCGGCGACGCGGAGCTCGCCGCCCTGGTGGTGGCCCTGAAGGCGAAGGGGGAGACCGGCGACGAGCTCGCCGGAGCGGCCCGCGCGCTCCGGGCCGCCGCCCGTCCCTTTCCCCGGCCGTCGGGGGACTTCGCCGACGTCTGCGGCACCGGTGGCGACGGCGCGTCGAGCTGGAACATCTCGACGGGGGTCGCCTTCGTCGTCGCCAGCTGCGGCCTGCCGGTGCTGAAGCACGGCGGCGGGGCGGTCTCGTCGCGCTCCGGTTCCATGGACGTCCTCCGGGCCCTCGGCCTGCCCGTCGACGCGAGCCCGGAGGCGACCCGCGCCAGCTTCGACGCCATCGGGATCGGCTTCGTCGACGCCGCCGCCTACCATCCCGCCCTCGCCCGGGTCCGG
>DAPKRP010000314.1:0-1833 GCA_031800515.1 Polyangiaceae bacterium LLY-WYZ-14_1
GTCTACCTCGCCACCGTCGGGCGAAGCGTCGTGCTCGTCGATGCGGACCCGGGAGGCGCAAACGCCCACACCACCCTCGGCCTCGAGCACCCGTCGGCGGTTCCCCCCCCGCCGGCGGAGGAGGACGAGCGCACCCGGGACCCCCGGTCCGAATGGTCCGAGGACGAGGTGGTCTTCCCGGGCCTCGTCGACACCGCGATCCCCGGGCTCCGGCTCCTGCATGCTGGCCTCGACGAGCCCGCCCGGGGGACCGGACGGAAGGCGCCGCGCCGGCGGCTGGCCCAGGCGCTTCGCGGGCTCTCCGCGGACTGGATCGTCCTCGACCTGGGAAGCGGCGTCCGGCGGGATCTCCTCGACCTCTGGCTCGACCTCGACGTCGGGATCTATGTCGCCGTTCCCGAGCCGACGTCGATGGAGAACACCTACCGCTTCATCCGCCACGTCTTCGCACGGGGTCTCGGTCGCCGGGTGACGGAGCCCCGGGCGGCGCGACGGCTGCGGGACCGGCTCATGTCGATGGGTCACTATCCCGCCCCCCTCGACCTGGTTCGTCGTCTCGACGCGGCCGGGGACCCCCTGGCCGACGAGGTCCGGGACGCCATCGCCGAGTTTCCCTTTCGCCTGGTGCTGAACGAAGCGCGGGTGCGCACCGACCTCGACCTCGGACCGGCGATGCGGAGCGCGATGCGACGGCGCTTCGGGATCGACATCGACTACCTGGGCTACGTCGACTTCGACGACACGGTCTGGACCGCCGTCCGCGCCCGGCGGCCGCTTCTGGTGGAAAGCCCCGGGACCAAGGCGAGCAAGAACCTGGAGAAGATCGCCCGGCGGGTCGTCGCCTTCGAGACCCCGAAGGCCCGCCCGGGACCGGACCGCACGGTGCCGCCGGAGAGCCACCACGATCTCCTCGAGGTCGAGCGCGGCGCGACGGACGAAGAGGTGCGCCGGGCCTTCAAGCGAGCGAAGGAGACCTACGGCCCCGAGGCCCTCTGCTGCTATGGGCTCTTCGACGAGACGGCGTTGTCCGCGCTGCGGGCGCGTCTCGAGGAGGCCCACGACGTCCTGCTGGACCCCGCCCGGCGTCGTCCATACGAGCTGTCGGTGTTCCCGCCGGAGGTCGACCCGGTCCGGGGGGCGCCGGAGCAACCGGCCCACGACGCGCCGCGTCCCCCTGCCCCGGTGGTCACCCCGGACACCGAGTTCACGGGGGCCCTGCTTCGGGCGGTGCGGGAATCCCAGGGCATCGACCTGTCCGAGATCTCCGACCGGACGAAGATCGGCGTTCCCCACCTGGAGGCCATCGAGGGGGACGCCTTCGGCGAGCTGCCCGCCCCGGTCTACGTCCGGGGATTCGTTCGGGAGCTCGCCAAGATCCTGAGGCTCGACCCGGCTCAGGTGTCCCGCAGCTACCTCCGCCGCCTGCGCCGCTTCCTCGACGAGCAGGGAGAGGGCCCCCTGCCGTGATCTCCGCCGGTGGGGCGCGTCTGGTGCTCGCCTCCGGCTCGCCCCGGCGGCTCGCCCTCTTGCGGGAGGCGGGATTCGACCCGCGGCCGGTTCCGAGCGGGCTGGCGGAGGACGAGGCGCCGGGAGAGTCTCCAGAGGAACTGGCCCGGCGACTGGCCGAGGCGAAAGCCCGGGCCGTCGCCGGCGTCGAGGGGGACGAGACCGGCTCCCCGGTCGTCGTGCTCGGGGCGGACACGGTGGTCGCTCTCGGCGACCAGGTCCTCGGCAAGCCAGGGGATCCCGAGGAGGCGGCGGCCATGCTGCGACGCCTCTCGGGTCGACCTCACCGGGTGGTGACGGGCGTCGCCCTCGTCGGCCCGCGCCCCG
>DAPKRP010000315.1:0-2675 GCA_031800515.1 Polyangiaceae bacterium LLY-WYZ-14_1
AGCCGACTCGGCGGGCGGCGCTCCCCAGCTGGGAAGGAAGGGGGGCGCGGGCCGGGGCCATCGAGACTCCGGCGGCGGTCCCGGATCGGTCGACGCCGGCCGACCGTTCCACCACCGTCAGGGTGGTGACGGCGACGTAGCGGCTCCGTTTCCAGCTCGTGCCCCGGTCCATGGCCCGCACCTTGAACTACATTCGGGTTGGAATCCAGCCGACGGGCTGTAACCCGACACCCTCTGTGAGAGAGACGCGCTGCGGAGCCGTGGGATTCACCCGTCGCTGGATCCGGGCATCGCCTCCGGGAGGTCGTCGGGGGAGGCGGGCCGTCGAAAGCCCCCCGACCAGGCGGCGAGGTGGGCGAAGGCGGCCACCACCAGAGCGTGCTGGATCGCGCCCCGGGCGATGAGGCCGGGTACGTCCGACAGGGGCGCCCGGGAGACCTCGATGAGCTCGTTCTCGTCCAGGGCCTGGGGACCCGCCACGGTCGCGTCCAAGGCGAGCCAGGTGCTCGCCCGGTTGGTCTGGATCGCCGGGTTCGGTTCGACCACGCCGAGGTAGCGCCAGGTCGGTGCCGTGTACCCGGTCTCCTCCTGGAGCTCCCTCGCCGCGGCGGTGGCGGCGTCCTCACCGGGGTCGATCACCCCCCCGGGGATCTCGAGCGTGAGGCCGTCTACGCCGTGGCGATACTGGCGGATCAGCACCACCTCGTCGTCCGGCGTGATCGCCACCACGTTCACCCAATCCGGAGAGTCGATCACGAAAAACCCGCGACCTTCCCGCCGGCCTGGGTGGGTCATCACCCGCTCTTCGGTGCGGAACACCCGGTAGTCGTGGAGCGGCCGACGTTCGAGGAGCGTCCAGCTCAGCCCGTCCCAACCCAAGCTTTCTTCGTCGTCCGGCATCCCCCACCTGCTACCTGTCCACGACGAACCGGTCCAGCCAGAGGGAGCTCTCTCATGTCTCGCGGCGCGATCCCCGTCAGCTTTCAGAACGACCGTGGCGAAACCCTCGCCGGTCGCCTCCACCTTCCCGCCGGCCGCCCTCGGGCCCATGCCCTGTTCGCCCACTGCTTCACCTGTTCCAAGGACCTGAACGCGGTGGTGCGGATCGCCCGCGCCCTCGCGGCGGAGGGCATCGCCACCCTACGCTTCGACTTCACGGGTCTCGGGGAGAGCGATGGGGAGTTCGCCGAGACCACCGTCACGGGAAACGTCCGGGATCTGGTCGCCGCGGCGGACTACCTGCGGGCCCAGCATGGCCCCCCGCGGATCCTCATCGGCCACAGCCTCGGAGGTGCCGCCACCCTCCTCGCCGCTCCTCAGGTCGACGACGCGGTCGCCGTCGCCACCATCGGCACCCCCTGCACCCCCGCCCACGTGCGCCGCCTGCTGACCGAGGACCTCGCCGTGCTGGAACGGGATGGCGAGGCGGAGGTCGAGATCGGCGGGCGACCCTTCCGGTTGAAGAAGAGCTTCCTCGACGACCTGGAAGCGCACCACGGCGACGGGCATCCCGTGGGGCGGCTGGGCAAGGCGCTCCTCTTGCTCCACTCGCCCCAGGACCGGATCGTCGGCGTCGACAACGCCCGGACGATCTACGACGCCGCCCGGCATCCGAAGAGCTTCATCAGCCTGGACGGCGCCGACCACCTGCTGACCCACCGACCGGACGCGGACTACGTCGGCCGGGTGCTCGCCTCCTGGGCGAGCCGCTATCTGCCCGAGCCCGTCGACCCCGGCGACACGACGGACCGCCCGGAGGTACCCCGGGGGGTGGTCGAGGTGGTCGGGGGCGCCCAAGGGACGATGGTCGCGGTCCAGGCGGGACCCCACCGGTTCGGCGCCGACGAGCCGGAATCGGTGCCCGGGGGGACGGACACGGGGCCCGACCCCTACGGACTGCTCCTCGGCTCCCTCGGCGCCTGTACCGTGATGACCGTGCGCCTCTATGCCGACCGGAAGGGCTGGCCCCTCGAGGGGGCGCGGGTTCGACTGCGTCACGAACGCATCCACGCCGACGATTCCGGCGAGCTCGCCCAGGACCGGAAGGGACCCCTCATCGATCAGATCCAGGTCGAGCTCTGGCTCGACGGCCCCCTCGACCCGGCCCAGCGGCAGCGCCTGGTCGAGATCGCCCATCGCTGCCCGGTCCACAAGACGATGACCACCGAGACCCGCATCCACATCGAAGCCCCGGAGGCGCCCGCACAAGACGGGTGACCGGCCATGCCCATCGTCGCCACCGTTCTGTTGTTCGACCTCGACGGCACCCTGGTCCGCACCGGCGGGGCGGGGCGACGCGCCCTCGCTCAGGCCTTTGAAGAGGTGGTCGGGCGGGCGGACGCCTGCGATGGCATCGCCCTGGGGGGCATGACCGACCGGGCCATCGTCCGGCAGGGCCTCGGTGCCGTCGGCCGTGCCTGGCATCCAGGGGACGCCGCGGGGGAGCAGGTGATCGACGAGATCCTGGCGCGCTATCTGAGCCATCTGCCGGAGGTGCTGGCGCGGACCGACGGCTACGAGGTGCTCCCCGGGGTGCGGGCGGTCCTCGACGCCCTCGACGGCCGGCCGAACCTGGCGATCGGCCTCGGCACCGGCAACATCGAGCCGGCGGCTCGGGTAAAGCTCACCCCCGGTCGCCTCGCCGATCGATTTCCCTTCGGCGGCTTCGGCTCGGA
>DAPKRP010000316.1:0-1859 GCA_031800515.1 Polyangiaceae bacterium LLY-WYZ-14_1
GCCGACCACGCGCACGCGGGCGGGGTCGACGCCCTCCGGGAGCTCGGCCTCGAGGGGGAGGGTCCGGGCCCGGCGCGTGCGGAAGGCCCGCCAGCGGTCCCGGAAGAGCTCGCCGTCGAAGGCCCAGTCCACCGCCCAGTAGTCGAGGGCGTCCTCCCAGGAGGCCAGGGCGCCGCCGGGGAAGGCCACCGCCGCCTCGAGGGCGGGGGAGCGAAAGTCGGTCCAGCGGAGCGTCCGGCGCCCGTCGAGGACGACGCGTCCCCGGGGGGCGAGGGTGTCCGGCGGTGCCAGGCCTTCGACGGCGAAGCGCGGGCCGGGTTCCGCGGTCCCGGGAGCGCCCGGCCCCGGGCTCAAGAGCCGCTTCCGGGCGAGGTGCACCCCGAGGGGCCGCTCGTCGATCCCGATGAACCGCCGCCCGAGGCGGGCCGCCGCGACGGCGGTGGTCCCGGACCCGAGGAAGGGATCCAGGACGAGCTCCCCGGGGCGCGTCGTCATCTCCACGATCCGCGCGAGCAGCCGGAGCGGTTTCTGGGTCTCGAAGTGGACGAACTCGTCCCGAGCGGCGGGCTGGACCCCGGGGATCCGCCAGACGTTGTCGACGCCCTTGGTGGTCCGCTCCCGGTAGACCAGTCGACCGTCGGGCCCCCGGGCGTTGACCATGCGCCCGCCGACCTTCCGGCGGACGAGCTGGCGAACGGGGGTCGGCCGGGGTTCTTCCATCGGCCGGTAGACGACCTCGTCCTCCGGAGGAAGGGCGTACCAGTACAGGACGTCGAAGGCGCTCGGGAGCGCCCGTTTCCGGCGGTCGTGAAGCTTGTTGTAGTAGTGCCAGGCGATGGCGTTCCGGAAGCGACCCGGACCGAGGACTTCGTCCGCGAGCGCCTTGAGGGCGGGGCCGACCTGCACGTCGCCGTGGAGGACCAGGCTGCCCCCGGGGGCGAGGAGGTCGGCCACTGCTCGTAGCCGGGGCCGCATCATCTCGGCCCACCCCCGCATCCCGTCGGGGAAGCGATCGCCGTAGGCGACGGCGCTCGCCAGGGCGGTCTCCCGGAGGCTCGCCGGCTCGGGCTCCACCCCGATGGGCACCCGGGTGCGGAAGGTGGCCCCGGTGGCGTAGGGCGGGTCGAGGTAGGCGAGGCGCACCCGTCCCTGGAGCGTCGAGCGAAGCGCTTCGAGCACGGCGAGGTTGTCCCCCCGAACCAAGCGGGAGAGCGGCGCCTCCTCCGTTTCCCCGGGCCAGGAGAGCGCCGCCCCGGCGTCCTCGGTGGCGCCCCCGTCGGGCGCGGGTCCACACCCGAGGACCAGGCTGGGCGGGACTCGGGTCACCTCGCCGCTACCTCCCTGGGCGCCTTCCGCGGCGGCCTGCTCATCCGACGGAGCCCCCCCCGGTGGCGGTGAGGACCGCGGCGAGGGCGGCGGCGAGGGCAGCACCGAGCTCGGCTCGCATCACCATCGGGTCCACCCGGGACCCGCCGCGGGCCTCGCCGGCCAGAGCCCGAACGCCACCGAGGCCGGCCAGTCCGAGGGCGAGGGCGAGGCAGAGCGCCGCTCCTCCGGGGAGCCAGGCCTGGAGCCGACGCGCCGGCCCGTCGTCGAGGCGGAAGCCCGCCGGGTCGAGGGGGATGCGAAACCGCCGGCCGTCCTCGGCGTCCACCACGAGCCAGAGGGAGGACCCGGGCGGGTTTCCTACCCAGTGGACGGTGCGGCCGCGGGACCCTCGAGGCAGGGGGATCGCCCCGGGTCCTCCCCCGTCCGGGGCGGCGATGACGACCTCCGACGGCTGCCGGGGATCGATCCAGGCCTCGAGCGCCGCCCCCGGGGCCGCCGCCGGTTCCCGCCCCGCCCCGTCCGGCGACGCC
>DAPKRP010000317.1:0-2995 GCA_031800515.1 Polyangiaceae bacterium LLY-WYZ-14_1
GGCGGCGAGCCCGGTGCGGCCGTGACGACCGCGAAGCTCGTAGAGCCGGTCGTTGCGCGCCCGGGCCGTCTCCCCGGCCGGGTCGGACCAGCTTCCCGTGGCGTGGGCTTCGATCATCGCCGCCGCGGCGGGATTTCCGTAGAACTGGTCTCGGTCGATGCGCTCCCGAAGCTCGTCGACTCGCCGGACGAATCGGCGGATGTGCTTCGCACTGATGCGTTCGATGTCGACGGCGACGCCGAGGCCCGACTGACGCAGATAGTGGGCATTGATCCGCTGCTCGTAGTTGCCTTCTTCCGGCATTCCGAGAACCGGCTTGCCGAGGTAGAGGGCCTCACCGATCAGCTGATTCCCGGCCGTCGTCACCAGGGCCCGAGAGGTGGCGAGGTCCTCGACGAAGCGGAAGACGTCGACCTCCCGGAAGCGCACCTTGCCGACGCTGGGCCGGGAACCGAGACCGTAGACCCGCACCTCCTGGCCGCAGCGGGCGAGGGCGCGGAGGAGACGGTCGGACCCGGAGCGGCGGACGTAGGCGACCAGGTGCTCGCCGTGCTCCGGCTCGGTCTGGACGATCTCCGGGCGCAGCAACGTCCCGATCTGCACGACGTTGCGATAGCCGGGTCGGAGGGGAGCGCTGAAGAAGGACGAGACCATCGTCTCGACCTGCCCCTGATAGTAGGCGTGGATGAACGGGGCCATGAAGGCCGCATAGGCCTGGAGGCTCGCCGGCAGGGCCCGGAGGTCGCAGGCGACCAGGAAGTGCTGGTGGTCGATGCTGAGGAACGGCACGTCGGCGCGGAGGGCCGCCCGGGGAAGGGCGGGCTCGAAGTCCGTGATCACCAGGTCCGCTCCCTCTTCTTCGAGCTCCCGATGAAGCCGCTGGACCAGATCCGGCAGGTGCAGCAGGTAGGGCAGCCCCTGGATGAAGGACCGGGGATAGTCGAGGCGCCGGTCGGGCCCGTAGGCGAACTGGAGCCCAGGAAGGCGCCGCACGTCGACCTCGGTTCCGTCGTAGACGGAGCGGAGCAGCTCGTAGGCCTGGTCGAAGGAGTAGACGACGACCTCGTGACGTCGTCGCAGATCCTCGATCAGGGCCCGGGCGCGGGTCGCGTGGCCCCGCCCTTCGCCGGATACGCCGTAAAAAATTCTAGCCATCGGGAGCTCCGAACGGGTTCGTCCAGTGGACCGTGACCCGCATGCCAGCACCTGTGGGGGGTCGTTGGCAAACACCCTGTGACATCGTGGACACCTCGGCGAAGGTCCCGCGACATCGTGGTCAGCGCGCACGACGTCCTTGTGGTCCTCCGTCGATGACACTAAGGTCGCACGTGCCCAGGGGGTCCGTACCGACCTCTGGCACCATTCCTGATCACGGTGGTCTCCGTCGACCGCCGACCTCCCCGCAGGCGACCGACGTCGACCCCGAGCCGAGCTGGCCGGTCGTCGACGCGAGCCGGGGCAACGCCGCTCCACCCGAATTCGGCGGTCGTGCCCCACCTCGATTCGGTCGGCACCACCCCGCACCTGGGGTGCCGCGGGCGGCGCCCTCGCGCGCTCGGGTCGGCGACCGAGACGGCGGAAACCGCTTTCTGGTTCGCCGCTGGAGCTCCCATGAACGCCGCTACCCCCCGACCCACGCCGACGAAACCCCGATTTTTCACCCAGAAGGACTTCGACCGCATCCCGCACCTGACCCGCGTCCCCGACGAGCTGCGCCTGGGGATGAAGACGGTCGCGGCGGTGCTGCCCTTTCGGGTGAACCAGTACGTCCTCGACGAGCTGATCGATTGGTCCCGGGTACCCGAAGACCCCATCTTCCAGCTGGTCTTTCCGCAGGAGGGGATGCTCGATCCGGCGGACTTTCGACTCATGAGGGACATGGTCGCCGCCGGCCGCAGCCGGGACGAGCTCGAGCCCCACGTCCGTCGCATCCAGCATGGGATGAACCCGCACCCGGCGGGGCAGACCAGCCTGAACGTCCCCCGCATCGATGGCGAGCCCCTGCCCGGCATGCAGCACAAGTACCGGGAGACGGTGTTGTTCTTCCCGACCCAGGGGCAGACCTGCCATAGCTACTGCACCTACTGCTTCCGCTGGGCCCAGTTCGTCGGATTGGACGACCTGAAGTTCCAGAACAAGGAACCCGAGCTGCTCCGCCGCTACGTGGAGGCGCATCCGGAGGTATCGAGCGTGCTCTTCACCGGGGGGGACCCGATGGTGATGAAGGCGCGGGTGCTCCGGCGGTACATCGAGCCTTTGCTCTCCATCGAGCACCTGGCGAGCATCCGCATCGGGACGAAATCCGTCGCCTACTGGCCCCAGCGCTTCGTGAGCGACGAGGATGCGGACGAGGTCTTGGCCCTCTTCGAAGAGGTGCAGGCGGCGGGGAAGACCCTGGCGCTCATGGCCCACTACTCCCACCCCCGGGAGCTCTCGACTCCGGTCGCGGAACAGGCCGTCGAGCGCATCGTCGGCACCGGCGCGGTGGTCCGCTGCCAGGCCCCCCTCATCCAGCACGTCAACGACGACGCGGAAGCCTGGGCCGACCTCTGGCGGAAGGAAGTCCGCCTCGGCGCCGTGCCGTATTACATGTTCGTCGAGCGGGACACGGGCGCCCGGAACTACTTCGAGGTGCCCCTGGCCCGGGCCCTCGACATCTTCAACGACGCCTATCGCCAGGTCTCCGGGCTGGCCCGGACCGTGCGCGGACCCTCGATGTCCTGCACCCCGGGGAAGGTGCTGGTCGATGGCGTGACCGAGGTCGCCGGCCGTCGGGTCTTCGTCCTGAAGATGGTCCAGGCCCGGGATCCGAGCTGGGTCAACCGGGTCTTCTTCGCCGACTACGACCCGAACGCCTGCTGGCTCGACCATCTCCGGCCCGCCTTCGGCGACGCGGAGTTCTTCTTCGAGCCGGGGCTGCGGATGCTCGACGCGCGGCTACGCCGTAGCCTTCCCGTCGCACCGTCGAGCCCAACACGCCTCGACGACGTCGAAG
>DAPKRP010000318.1:0-5464 GCA_031800515.1 Polyangiaceae bacterium LLY-WYZ-14_1
ACGGGACGGCGGGGGGGGCCGCGGATCGACCCGGCGGCGCCGGGGTCGTGCCCAAGGTCCACCGGCTCTTCTTCGCCCAGGCGACGCAGCTCGAAGACGGCTCCCGGGCGGCCCTCCGCTCCCTGGTGACCGAGGCGCGGCAGGGCCGGGGTCGGATCATCGTCCAGGGGCATGCCGATGCCGAGGGGTCCGAAACGGACAACCGGGCCCTCGCCGCCGCCCGCGCCGAGGAGGTCGCCGACTATCTGACCCGTCGGGGCATCGACGAGGGCCGCATCGAGGTCGGCTCCGCCAGCACCCAGCGCCCCCTCGCATCGAACGAGACCGATGCCGGGCGGCGGGCCAACCGGCGGGTGGACGTGTTCCTGGTTCCCGGCGGCTGAGCGGCCGGCGGCGCGGTCCCCAGGCGCCCGCGTCAGTCGAGCTCGATGCGGCGGACCACCCGCTCCCCCGGGGGGACGGAGACCTCGTAGTCCATCGCCGTGCCGGAGGCCGGGTCGGTCAGGGTGAGGCGATGGCGGCCGGCGGGCAGCTCGACCCCCCGGAGGGGCGTCGTCCCGAGCAGCCGGTCGCCGATGGTGACCTGCGCCGCCGGGATGGTCGTCAGGGTCAGGGTGCCCGTGGCCGCACCGGGTGCCTCGGCCGCGCCGGCGGCGACGGGCTCCCGGGCCGCCCCCCCCGGCGGCGCCGGGTCGCCCCCGGGGCCTGGAGCGCCGTCGCCACTTCGACCGACGCCGAGGACCAGCCCCACCGCGACGACCAGCGCCGCCGCCGCGCCGGCGCCGATCAGCATCCATCGCCGGGAGGGCGGCGCCCGGAGCGCGGACAGGCTGACCTCTTCCGTGATGCCGGAGAAGCCGTCCCGGCTGCGGGGACCAGACGGGCGCGCCGCCGCCGCCGCCGACGACGACCCGCTGCGGGCGCCCGCCGGCACCGGCGGCGGCATCGAGCTCCGCCCCGGGGGCGACGACGACCGCAGCCCGCCTTCCACCTCGGCGACGCAGCGCTTGATCATCTCCTGCTGCTGGGCCCGTCGGCCGCCGAAGCGCGCCTCGACGAATTCGACCAGGCGGGGGCGCACCGCCTCTTCCGTGTTGGTCAGGGCGTAGCGCTCGAGGACCCGCTTCATCTCGAGCGCCGTCTCCGGGCGGTCGCCGGGCCGCTTCGCCGTCGCCGCCATCACCACCTGCGCCAGGTCGTGGGGCACGTCCGGCGCGAGCTCCCGGAGGTCCGGCACCTCGCCGAAGAGGTTCTTCTCCAGCGTTTCGGCGTCGCTCCGCCCTTTGAACAGGCGCTTGCCGGCGAGGATCTCCCAGAGCACGACGCCCATCCCGAAGAGGTCCGCCCGGGCGTCGACCTCGCCCCCCCGGGCCTGCTCCGGGGCCAGGTAGCCGAACTTCCCCTTCACGAAGCCGGTGCGGGTCTGGCCTTCCTGGGTGGCGGCCTTGGCGATGCCGAAGTCCAGGAGCTTCGTCATCCCCTGGTAGGTGACGAAGAGATTCTGAGGGCTCACGTCCCGGTGGACGACGCCCAGGGCGGTCCCGTCGTAGTCCGTGGCCCCGTGGGCGTAGGCCAGGCCGTCCAGGGCGTCGGCGCCGATCCGGGCGGCCAGGGGAAGCGGGATGCGGGCCCCCTGCCGGGTGACCTCCCGCATGATCCGGCTGACCGGCTCCCCGTCCAGGTACTCCATCGCGATGAAGTGGCGGCCTTCCGCTTCCCCGACCTTTTCCGTGCGGACGACGTGGGGATGTTCGAGCCGCGCGGCGAGGCGGGCTTCGTCGAGGAACATCTGGACGACCCCCGGCTCGTCCGCCAGGTGGGGCAGGAGCCGCTTGATGACCACCAGCTTCCGGAAGCCCCGGGGCCCGTCCTGGAGCGCCAGGTGGACCTCCGCCATGCCCCCCCGTCCCAGGGCGCCGATCAGCAGGTAGTCGTCGAAGGGGGTGACCGCGACCGGCTCGACCGGGCGGTCCGTCCGGTGGCGCCCGGTGGCATCCTGGGATTCCGCGGTGGTGCTCCGGGGCGCGCCCCCGGTGCCGCTCGGGGTCGGCATGACGTCGACACCGTACGCGCTGGTGCGTCCGGGCTCTACGGCGGCGGGGGGCTGACATTCTCGTTTCACCGGGGCGTCACCTTGTGGTTGCGGCTCCGACCCGGCCCCACCGAAACGCGGCATGGTGCTTGGTCCGTGTTCTTCGTACGGACCTGACCACCCCGCGGGACTGCACCCAGCTCCCGTTCCGTGCCCAGCGATGGTTCCTTCGACCCGACCGTCACCGCGCTGACCGACCAGGCGGTGGCGCGCCTCGAAACCCTGCCCGGCCGACGGGCCATTCCCCTCCGGGCCGACCACGCGGAGCGCGTCGTCGACCGGAACGGGGTCGAGACGGTGGTGCGGTCCACGCTGCATCAGGCCCCCGGGGTCGACTGGCTCCGGGTCACCCGGATCGACAACCCCCGGGGGACTCGGATCCTGAACGTCGCCGCCTACCCCGCACCGGAGCGGCGCGTCCCCGTGCTCCACGTCGAGACCGTGGTGCTCCGGGGACGGCTCTTCATCGCCGTGCTGGAAGAAGCGCCGCTGCTCGACGCCGACCGGGCCGTCTGGCCGGGGGCGCAGCTCGAGCCCCCCGCCGCGCTCCTCGATCGCCTGCGGGGGGAGCATGCGGACGCGCTACCCGACGTCGGGGAACGCCCCGCCTGGTCCCAAGGAATCCTCGACCCCGCCACCCTCTGGTCCCGTCCCAACACGGAGGCCGCCATCGAGCCCGGCCTCGCCTGCCTGGTCGCCGTGGTCGACCACTGGGTGCGGGCGGCGACCCTCCTGGCCGACGCGGAGCGAGCCGGGCCGGAGGAGATCGCCCTGGCCCGAGCCCGCCGGGGGGAGATCTGCCGCGCCTGCATCGAAGGCGGCCCGAGCCGGCCCTTCCTGCGCACCTTCTTCAGCGAGGCCTGGGCCGACGGCTACATCGAAGGCTTTCTCTTCCCCTACTTCTCCGACGCCCCGGCTGCCGCCGCCGCCGAGGCTCCCGGGGAGCCCGCCCCGCCCCGGCAGGCCACCGCGGGCCCGCGGGGGTAGGCGCGTCCCAGCAACGGAGGGGGCGTGGGGGAGCTCTCCCCACCCGGACGTACCGGGTGCGCTCCGGCCACCGTCGGGCGGGGTCATTTTTTCTTCACGTCGGCGGGGTTGCGGCTGTCAGGACCCGCGGCAGCGGCGTCTTCAAGGCGAGCCCACGGAACGCAACCCACGGACACGGAGAGCACGCCATGACCCGCATCGCCACCACCCTCGCCCTCGCCTTCGCCCTCACCGCCGGCCTGACCGGCATCGCCCAGGCCCAGGACGCCGACGACCTGCGCACCCTCTGCGCCGAGCTCGAGCGGCTCGAGACCCCCGGCGTCGTCGACTGCTACCAGGCCATGGCCGACGTCGAGGCCGCCGAGACCTAAGACGAGGCCAACGCCATCGTCCGCCGCTACTTCGAGACGGACTCGCCCTACGACTTCCAGCGCATCGTCGCCAACGCCGGAGAGGCCGGCGCGACCCTCTTCGACGACGCCGAATGAGCCCGGGGGCGGCCGCCCCGCCCCTGCCCGGTCGACGCTCGACGCGACCTCCGCGCCCGACCCGGCGCCCCGGTGAACGCCGGCCCTCCATCCCGGAGGCGCCGGCGTTCTGCGTTTCGGCGTCGGGCCGCCGCGGGTCGGACTTGCGGCGAGAATGCCCTACTCCGCGGGGGCCGCCCGACGCCGGTCGGGCTTGCGGCGAGAATGCCCTACTCCGCCGGGGGCGTCGTGCCGCCCAGGCGTTGCTCCTGGACCCTGCGGGCGGCGTCTGCGTCGAGGACGTCGCTGTGGCAGACCGCCTTCGCGCCCTTCCGGTCGGCGCCCACCGCCTGCCGGGTCTTCTTCGCCAGGGTAACCAGGCGCTCCGGGCTGACCAGGCCGCGGGCTTCCAGGATGGCCTGCTGGTCTTCCGTGAGACCCGGGCTCTTCTGCACCCGCTCCCGGACGAAGCCCTCCGCCTTGCCGCTGTGGAACTCGGCGATCTCCTTCGAGATGCGCACGGAGCACCAGTCGTGGCCGCACATGGCGCAGAAGTCCGTGTCGACGTCCAGGTCTTCGTCGTGGAGGGCCCGCGCCGTGTCCCCGTCGAAGGCCAGGTCGAAGTGCTTTTCCCAGTTGAGGGCGGCGCGGGCCCGGGTGAGGTCGTCGTCCCAGTCCCGGGTCCCGGGGATGCCCAGGGCGACGTCGGCGGCGTGGGCGGCGATCTTGTAGGCGACGCAGCCCTGCTTGACGTCGTCCTTCTTCGGCAGACCGACGTGTTCCTTCGGGGTGACGTAACAGAGCATCGACGCCCCGTGGTAGGCGGCGTTCGTCGCCCCGATGCAGCTCGTGATGTGGTCGTAGCCGGGGAAGACGTCCGTCACGAGGGGCCCGAGCACGTAGAACGGCGCGCCATGACAGAGCCGGCGTTCGAGCTTCATGTTGAACTCGATCTGGTCCAGGGGGACGTGTCCCGGCCCTTCCACCATCACCTGGCAGCCGTTCCGCCAGGCGCGTTCCACCAGGTGCCCCAGGGTCTCGAGCTCGGCGAGCTGGGCCGCGTCGGACGCGTCGGCGAGCCCCCCGGGCCGGAGCCCATCGCCCAGGGAGAAGGACACGTCGTACTCCCGCATCACCTGGCAGATGGCGTCGAAGCCATCGAACATCGGGTTCTGGGCACCCTTGTGGATCATCCACTTCGCCAGAAGGGAGCCGCCCCGGGAGACGATGCCGATCAGCCGGTCCCGGACCAGCGGCAGGTGCTCCCGCAGGACGCCGGCGTGGATGGTGAAGTAGTCGACCCCCTGGGCCGCCTGGTGTCGGAGCGTGTCCAGGATGACGTCGAGGTCCAGGTCCATCAGGTCCCGGCCGATGATCATCGAATAGATCGGGACCGTGCCGATGGGCACCCGGGCGTTCCGGACGATGGCCTCCCGGGTGGCGTCGAGGTCGCCGCCGGTCGACAGGTCCATCACCGTGTCCGCCCCCCAGCGTTCCGCCCAGCGGAGCTTTTCGACCTCTTCGTCCGTGCCGGAGCTGACCGGGGACGCCCCCATGTTGGCGTTCACCTTCGTCTTCGACCCCCGGCCGATGCACATCGGGTCGAGGGCGTAGCCCAGGTGCACCTTGTTGGCGGGGATGATCATCCGGCCGGCGGCGACCTCGTCCCGCACCTGGGCCGGGGTCAGGTGCCCTTCCCGCTCGGCGACTCGACGCATCTCCGGGGTGATCGTGCCGAGGCGGGCGTGCTCGAGCTGGGTCGAGGGGACGAAGCCCTCCGGGGCGATGGCGAACCCATCCGACCCCCGCTCCCAGCCCTCCGGCAGGAAGTCCCAGGCCGTCTTCCCGGACGGCGCCAGCATCCCCGGCGTATCCGGCGAGGCAAAGGTCAAGGGCCCGCCGAGGTCCGGCCGGAGGG
>DAPKRP010000319.1:0-5640 GCA_031800515.1 Polyangiaceae bacterium LLY-WYZ-14_1
GTCAGCGCCCGGGCCTCGTCCCCCGGGCTCTCCGCGGGTCGCCGCCGTCCACCGAGGGCGGCGAGAACCAGTGCCTCGGCCAGGAGGGCGTCGTCGAGGCCGGACGTCCGGGGTCGCGAGGGCGCAGGGGGCGTCGTCGTCACCGTCGTCTGCCTTCCGGGGACCCGCCACACTAGCATGACGAGGGCGCGGGATGGCTCCTGGTCGGAGCGTGCGCGGGCCTTTCCGGATGGGCTGCTAAGGTAGAGGCATGGCGAAGGCCATCGCCGTCCGGGGGGTCACCCTGGCTCTTGCCATGCTCGGGGGGAGCGGGCTCGCCCCGGGGGTGCTCGGCGCCCAGGACCTCTGCGACCCGGAGGTCACCCTCGAACCCCTCGACATCAAGCCGGCGGTGGGGGGCACCCGGGTGACGCTGACGGCGCCGATCTTCGTGCGCTACCCCTCGGGCTACTTCTCCGACGACCTCATCGCCGCGGACCCGACGACGAGCATCCGGGTGGCCGAAGAACGGGAAGGGGAGGACGTGCCGGTTCCCGGGACGGTCCAGGTGATCGGCGACACCCTCATCTTCCGAGCCGACCAGCCCTTCGCCCCGAATACGCGGTACGTCGGGACCGCCTTCGGTTTCGACGCGGACCTCGATTTCAACTTCGTCACCGGAGAGGTCGCCGTCGATGCGGATCCGCCTTCGGCGCCGGTCCTGAACACCCCGAGCGCGACCCGGGTCGACGCCTGCGATGGGGGCGAGGCCTTCCGCATCGACGTGAGCTTCAGCCCGAGCGTCGACCCCGGGGCCCCCGCCGGGGACATCGAATACCTGCTCTACCTCATCCGAGGTCCCACCGTCGGCCGTCCCGAGCTCGTCGCCCGAACGCGGAACATCGCGACGGAGCAGATCACGATGGCCTTTCTGTTGGAACGCGACGACGTGGTGGGGCCCCTGTGCGTGACCGTCCACGCCGTCGACGGCGTCGGCAACGTCAACGACCAGGCCGAGTTCGAGTGCTTCGACCCGATCTCGGGCAACTTCTTCGAGCCCCTCTGCCGTGTCGCGCCCGCCGGTGCGAGCGGCGCCGGCGCGGGGCAGGCGGGCGCTGGCCTCGTCGTTGCCGTGCTCTTCGGGGTCGTCGTCACCCGCGTCCGTCGCTCGCCGCGACTCCGGGCAGGCCTGGTGCACCGGGGATAGACGACGCCCGTCGCGGCCGCGGGAGGCGGCCCGGACCCGCGCCCCGGTGCCGCGGCGACCGGAGCGTTGTTCTGAGCGACCCTCAGTCGCCCTCCGCAGGGAGGCACGCGGTCGGGCCATCCGGCTGGGACTCGTCGGCGGGCCGGCAGGCGTAGCCGCTGCGGCAGTCGTCGTCTTCCGTGCAGGGCCGATGACAGAAGCCGCCCTCCTCCCCGGCACGCGCGATGCAGACGCCGTTGCCCGGGCAGGCGGTCAGCTCACCGCACCCGGCGAAGACGCAGTAGGAGCCCGGATAGCCCTCGCCATCCAGGAGGCAGCGACCCTGCTGGCAGACGGAATCGTCGTCATCGCAGAAGCGGCCATAGTCCCGGGGGTCGAAGGGTGCGGTACAGGAGCCGGCGGTGACGTCGCAGACCTGGTCCCCGGAGCAATCGTCGTCGTCCGCGCATTCCGTGCAGCGCCCGTTGACGGGGTTGCAGACCCGGCCTCCGCTACATTGGGCGTCGTCGTCGCAGGACGGCTGGCAGGCGCCGCCCTCGCAGGCGAAGCCCGGCCGGCAGTCGTCGGACCCGTCGCAGCCGCCGACGCAGACGCCGCCGCCTCCATCCGTGGGGATGCACGCCGCTCCGGCGGGGCAGCCAGCTCCCGTGTCGGGGTTGCAGGGCCCCGTCGCGCAGACGCCGCCGGGCCAGCGGGAGGCGGCCTCGGAAAAGCAATCCGCGTCCCGCCCGCAGTCCGAGGAGACCTCGCAGGCGTCCCCCGGCGCCGCCCCCTCGGTGAAGCATTCGCCGGCCCGGAGGAAGCCTTCTCCCGGGGCGCAGGTGGCCCCGGCGGGACAGTCCGTGTCGTCGGTGCATCCCGGTAGACAGCCGAAGGTGCCGGTGGGCCGGGCGGCGCAGCCATAGCCCGAGCGGCAGGTGCGCGCCTCGGCCTCCGGGTCGCAGTTGTCGAGGCACATGGCGAAGCCGGTGAAGATGGGCTCGCAGGTGCTGCCGTCCGAGCAGTCGTCTTCGCTGTCACAGCCGGCGGAGCAGTAGCCCCCGGACCAGGAAAACGGGAACGTGCGGAAGCAGCCCCCGGTGTCGCATTCCGCGCCGGCCTCGCAGGCCGCCCCGACCTCCCCCGGGGCGGGGAGCACGGGGGCCGGCTCCTCCCCGGCGTCGACCTCGACGGGGCCGGCATCCGGCGGCAAGTCGACATCGATGGGGGCGCTCCGGTCCGGGGTCGGGGGTGTTCCCTCGTTCGGGTCTCGGCTTTCCGCACAGGCGGCCACCGGCAGCGCTGCCACCAAGGTCAGAAGGAGGGACAGGGCACCGGAAGAGGCCCGGGCGGGCCCACGACGGGGGCGAGGAGGTGAGAGGAGGTCCAAGGAACGCATGACGGGCCCGTAAGGCGTTGGGGGGTAGCCCCGCCGCTCCTTCGCTTCAACCCCGCGGATCGTTTCCATGTAGGGAGTAGTGCCGTCCCGGGTCATCGAACTCGCTTCGGGATATCCTCATCGGCGCGCCCGCAACCCGATCGCTAAAGGGATTTCGCAAAAATGCTCGGGCCAGGTGACTCGGCAACTGTTGCCCGCCGGGACAACCGGTCTCGAACGGTGGGAATACTATAAATTGCTCATGACCCGGTTGGGACGAGCTGCTTTTGATGCCGGCTTGACCTTAGGGCCAAGTTTGTGATGCCCTAGGCTCATGTTCAGTCTCCGTACCCCCCCGGTGGGCCCTCACCTCATGAAATCTCGCTGACGCTCATCCTTGCCTTCTTCGCGGGATGCGGACTGGAAGCAGAGCCAGCTGCGCCACGGCAGGCCCGAATGAGCGAAGAACCCTGGACGAGATTCGAAGGGTTCATGCCACGCAGTTCCGTCACCGAGCCCCACGTACGGATGAACCAGATTGGATGTGCCGGCACGCTCGTCGGCCGGCGCCTCGTCGTCACTGCGGCGCACTGCCTCAATTTTGTGGATGGGCATCCAACGAAAGGAGTGAGTCTTCGGATGCGTGATGGGACGTCTGTGGACGTCCGCGGGCTCAGGGACGAGGAGAGTTGCATCGTCCATCCGGAATTCAACGAAGCAGATCTCGAACCTCCCTGGTCCACTTGTGGGGATGTGCCGACGGTTCCGAGGTTGAATCCGTCGCTCTTTGTAGAGTCTGCGGACCTTGCTTTGATGGTCTTATCAGAGGACGCACCTTCTCCTGGGCGGCGAATGGGCCTTCCGGAAACGTGTTTCGAGTCCTCTTTTGATGCGGCCGGAATCGCCTACATCGTCCCGGAGGACGTGAGCTTTGGCCTTGAAGCGGAACCCTCGATCTACTTCCTTCAGCAGGATTGGTTTGGTGATTACGACCGTCCAAGCGAATTCTTCGAATCGGGCAGGGACTCGGGAACGGGGCTCATCCGTATGAATGATTTGGGCCCTATCTTTGGTCCGTTGGTCGGCGTCATCTCCACGAGTTCTCGTGGCCCTGGGCCATCCTTTCTCTATTCCGATCCCTGGCTTCGTACGGCGATCCTCGACGATATCGGCGATCGCTTTCCCGACGCGGTTCCCGACTACCTCAAAGCCGACCGGGATGGAGACGACCTACCTGACGTGCTGGATTTTTGTCCCGATGTTCCCTCCGATACCCCCGGTGAACAGCATGATGACAGCGATCGGGACTTTGTCGGTGATGACTGTGAAGAGTTTCCTTACGTGCGGAGCTACCCCTGTCCGGGATGCGCAGGGAGCTGCAACTTCGAAGGGGATCGAGATGGGGACCGGGTTCCTGCTGCCTTCGATCGTTGTCCCGATGTTCACGACCGCCTCTTCGACTGGCGGGATGATGTGGATGGCGACGATGTTCCTGACTTCTGCGACAACTGCGTCGAGCAGCCGAACCCACGGTCGTCCTCGTCACCGTTCGCCCAGCCCGACGGGGATGGGGATGGCATCGGGGACGCCTGCGACAATTGTCCAGAGCTTCCCAATCCGGCGCAGGCGAACTGCAACGTCGACGCGGAGCTGGCCTTTGGGCTGCCGGAGCGGGGTGATGCCTGCGACCCGAATCCTTGTGCCGAGACCGTCGTGTCGGCACGACGGGTCCCGATGGTTCCGGGTTTCCCCGGGGAAGGGATCCCGCTGAATGGGGACATCATGGTGTGCCGGAACGACATCCGGATGGACGCCCGTCGCACCCCATCGTCGTCCTTACCGATGGATCTCCGGATCGGGGTGCGGCACTGCCAGTGTGAAGAGGCACGGCAGGATACACGGGAGTTGCGACGTCGCTGTCAAAGCGCCATCGTGGTTCCAGGAGCGCTCGGAGAGACCGGGAGTTGCGGATTCTCAGATTCCGGAGATGCCGAGGCGTGGAATCCGACGGTTCTGACCAATATTTACGATACGCTGCCTGAATCGGCCACGGTTTGGAACGACGTCTCGGCGGCTTTCGAGACCACTCCGCTGGTCAGCGTGGAAGGAACGGGTCTTCGAGCGGAGGCGCGGCTCGCGTTCGATGGGCTTCCCCGGGTGCCGTCGCCGCGACCCGAGCGCGTCTGCCTCGGGGCGCCGTTCGACTGCCGGGTCGGCCCCGGCACCGACGTCGTCTCCTTCGATGACTTTTTCGGCTTCGTCGACCGCGCGTCGGCCCCAGTCGAGGAGGCGTTTCGACTGGACCTCCGGGCCCAGTGGTCGAGCGCCGCGGACCAGGCCCGGCTGGGCACGTCCGGCCCCTACCGCGGCATCCTCTGGAGCCACGTGCCGGGCCCGGAAGCCGCCAGCCTGGCCAGCCCCTCGGAACGTCGGGGCACCAATCACTTCTGGGCGGGCGAGGTGCCGCGGTCGTGCCTCGAGCCCGCCGATGTCGTACTCGAACTCTTCCGCGGCTTTTTCGACCCGGGCCTCGTCAGTGGTCGCTTCTCCATGCTGGACGCCTTTCCAGCAGTGGGTGTGGGCCGGACCGCCGACGGCGAGGATGCCGTCCAGGGCGAGGATTGGACCCTCCTGGTAGACCAGGTCGCCGCGGGCGGCCTGTTCCCGGGCGGCACGCCCGGCTGGTGGACCTCACCAACCGTGCGCGCGGTCCCGGTGGCGGATGCCTACCGCTCCGCGGCGGATGGGATGGCCTTCGCGGCTTTGCCCCGAAACCTCGACTTCGCTGGTGCGGGTCCCCGCGGCGGGACGGTGCGACTCCTGGGCGAGGATGTAGCCACCCAGGACCTCTCGGCGCCCCTCGGGCCGTCGCCGGGACCCCGTGAAGGCTACGTCGCGATGACCAGCGGTCAGCGCCAGCAGGTGTGGATCGGCGGCGGCGTAAACGAGGCCGGCGAGACGCTGACCGACCTGTGGCGTCTCGATCTCGAGACCGGCGGCTGGGACGAGCTCGACCTTCCACCCCGAGCCCTCGGCGAGCGTTTTCTCGCCGTGACGTATAGCTGGCACCGCAGGCAGCTGCTGCTTTTGGTCATCG
>DAPKRP010000320.1:0-6249 GCA_031800515.1 Polyangiaceae bacterium LLY-WYZ-14_1
CTGCACCAGGCGCTCCACGAGCTGGCCGCCTTCACCCTCTTCTCGGCGAGCACCTCACTACCTCGGGACCAGGAGCTCCGGCTCAGCCGGGACGTCAACCGACGCCTCCAGGCGATTCGCCTCTGACGTGCCAGACTCGCCCGCGGCCGGTGGGTTCCCCCGGGGTCGGGGGCGCGACGCCGCGCTTGGTGTGAACAGGAGGAGGACGACGGATGAGGACGATGCGCGCTTGGACGACGATGGCTCTGGTGCTGGTCGGAGGCTGCACCACGGTGGAGGCGGGCCACGTCGGCATCGCGAAGAAGTTCGGCAAGGTCGAAGGCTACACCTTCACCGAAGGCTTTCACTGGAAGGACCCCCTCGTCAGCGTCGTCGAGATGTCCTACCAGACCCAGCTCATCGACCTGACCGGAGACCGACGGGTTCAGGTCCTGTCGAAGGACCAGCTGCCCATCGTCGTCGAAGCCTCCGTTCAGTACCATCTGAACGAAGGGCAGGCGCCGGGGGTCTACCGCTTCTTCGGCGAAGACTACGACCGGCGGGTGGTCTACCCGGCGGTGCGGTCGGCGATCCGCGACGGGGTGGCGGGCTTCGAGGCGGTCGAGCTCGTCCGGTCCCGGGAGGCCCTGGCGGCGAACATCCGGAGGTTGCTCCGCAAGGAGGTCGCCCAGCTGCTCGAGCAGCGGGGCATCCCGAGCTACTCCGTGGCGATCGACGGGATGCTGCTGCGAAACGTCCAGCTCCCCCCGTCGATCCAGGAGTCCATCGCCAGCGTCCAGCGTCAGCGGGCGCGCAGCGCGGAGCGGGAACAGGCGATCAACACCTCCCGACAGGAAGCGGAAAAGCTCCGTATCGAAGCGGAGGGTCGTGCCCGCGCGCTCCAGATCCAGGCCGAGGCAGAAGCCGAGGCGAACCGAACCATCAGCGAATCCCTGAGCCCAGAGGTGCTCAAGATCCGGGCGATCGAAGCGAGCGAGCGGGTCCTCACCTCGGACGGCAACCGGGTCATCCTGCTCCCGTCCTCCGGGCAGAGCCCGCTGCTCCTGAACATCGGCGAGTAGCCCACCGCAGCCGCAGCCGACTAAATCACCCACGCCGGCCCGGCGTTGCGTTGACGGTCGTGGAAAAGCGCCTTAGCCCTTCTCAACCATGCCCGACGCCAAGGAGCTCGAGACGAGGATACGGGACGGTCTGGACGGCGTGACCCATATCGCCCTGGAAGACCTCACCGGCACCCGGGACCACTGGCAGGCGACCGTCGTGGCGACGGCGTTCCAGGGAAAGACCCGGGTCCAGCAGCATCAGGCGGTCTACCGGGCCCTCGGCGAGCTCATGGAGGGGCCGGTTCACGCCCTTGCGCTCCAGACCTACACGCCCGAGGCATGGCAGGAGAAGTCGTCCCCATCGTCCGGCTGAACCCCGCCGGATCCCGAGGTACTGCAGCGATGAGCGAAGGCACGTTGGACAACGCCGGCGGCGACGCCGGGAACGAAACCCGGGCCCGGATCGAAGGCCTGCTCGGCGAGCACCCGATCCTACTGTTCATGAAGGGCACGAAGCACTTCCCCCAGTGCGGCTTCTCGGCGACCGTGGTCGAGGTGCTGAAGCGGAGCGGGGTGCCCTTCGAATCGGTCAACGTCCTGGCGGACCCGGCCATTCGGTCCGGCATCAAGGCCTACGCCAACTGGCCGACGATCCCCCAGCTCTACCTCAAGGGGGAGTTCGTCGGCGGCTGCGACATCATCCGGGACATGTACCTGTCCGGCGAGCTCGCCGAGGCGTTCCGAAACGCCGGCTTCGAGGCGAGCGCCCCCGGCCCCGACGAGGGTTAGCGGCGACGCGGCGCGCCGTCGCCGGAGGCGGCCCGGCGGTCAGCCCGTCTCCCCGAGCCGGGCCAGATTCCGCCGCGGGGCCGGGTCCTGGGGATCGAGGTCGCGCGCCCGGGCGAAGGCCTCCCGCGCCTGCGCGACGTCCCCCTCGGCCAGCCGGCTCACGCCGAGCCCGTTGTGGGCCGCGGCGAGCTCCGGGTCGAGGCGCACCGCGCGCTCGAAGGCCCGGACCGCCTCGGCGGCCTCCCCCACCTCGACGAGGGTGTTGCCGAGCCGAAGCCAGCCGAGAGCGTCCGCCGGATCCAAGGCGAGCCCCTCCCGATAGGCGACGAGGGCGGCCGACGCATCCCCCCGGCGACGGGCGACGTCCCCGAGGGCCAGGCGTATCGCGGCGTCCTCCGGTGCGGAGACGGCCGCCTCTAGGAAGTCGCGCTCGGCTGCGTCGACCCGGCCCTCCGCAAGCGCGACCAGGCCCCGCCCGAACAGGGCGCCTCCCGCCGTCGGCTCGCTCCGAAGGGCGGCTTCGAAGTGGTCCCCGGCGCTGGCGAGCTCGCCCTCGTCCAAGGCGAGGCGCCCAAGATTGATGTGGGCATCGACCTGGGTCCCATCCGCATCGAGGGCGCGCCGGTAGGCCGACCGGGCGACGGCCTCGTGGCCTCGGGCTTCCGCGAGGAGCCCTCGGCGGTTGTCGAGGAGGGCGCGGGCGGCGGGGTCGGCGCTGACCAGCTCTTCCAGCCGGTCGAGGGCCCGACCGGCGGCGTCGAGGCGGCCAGCGTCCAGATCGGCATCGGCGCCGGCGAGGAGGAGCCGCGGGTCGTCGGGAAAGGCCGCGCGGGCGGCCTCCAGGACCGGCGACGGGGCGGGCGTCCCCACGAGCGTCGGAGCGGCGAGGGAGCTCCCGGCCTCACCCGCCGCGGCGGTCGCGAGGGCAAGCTCGAGGCGGACGACCTGGAGGAGCGACCGGTCATCACCGAGGAGCCGCTCCGCCTGCTCCAGCTGGTCGGCGGCGAAGACGAGCTCGCCCCGTCGAAGGTGATCGAGGGTCAGCGCGAAGGCCCGGAGCCCTCGATAACGCGGGCGCTCCCCCGACGGCAGCCCGGCCTCCCGGGCCTCCCCGAGGGCCCCCAGGGCGACGGCGGCGGGCAGGGCGTCCACGGTCGGGGCCTCGGCGAAGGGCGTCTCGAACAGGAGCGTCTCGGCCCGGTCGAGGTGCTCCCGAGCAGCGGCCTCGCCGGTGAGGACGGCGATGGCTGCTCCGACGACGGCGAGCAGCGTCGCCACCGCCACCAGGATCGGCAGGAGCCGGCCTCGGACCGGGGATGACCAGGGAGGACGGTTCATGACCCGAACCGGGTACGCCGGCGTCGCCGGGAAGGGCAACTTTCTGGTCGGCGGCGGGACGGATGCACCGGCCCTGCGGACCGGGCCCACGGGTCGCGGGATCCCCTCGCGGCCCGGTCCTTGCTGGCCCTCATCCTGCGTGGGATCCCTGGGTCCATGGCCGACCGTCCCCAGGACAGCGTCGCGCGGGCGATGACCGACGACGGAGCCTTTCGGACCATCACCGCGCGGACCACCGAGACCGTCCGCCGCGCCGTCGAGCTCCAGGAGGCCTCGGGGGATGGAGCCCGGCTGCTCGCCGACGTCATCACCGGCGTGATCCTGGTCCGGGAGACGATGGCCCCGAACCAGCGGGTCCAGGGGATTCTCCAGGGGTCCGGGGGGAAGGGTCGGATCATCGCCGACTCCCATCCGAACGGTACCTCCCGAGGCCTCTTCCGGCTGCCCGACGGCGTCGACCGCATGACCCTGGGGGAGGGGGCGCTTCTTCAAATGATGCGCACGCTTCCCCGAGGCGACCTGCAGCGAGGGGTGGTGGAGGCCCCGGCGGAGGGCGGTATCAGCGGCGCCCTGATGAACTACATGCAGTCCTCGGAGCAGGTGCTGTCGGCGGTCAGCGTGGGCGCCCTCTTCGACGGCGACACGGTGGTCGAGGCGGGGGGCTACGTCGTCCAGCTCCTCCCCGAGCTCTCCGAGGCGGCGCTGATGATCATGACCGCCCGGCTTCAGGACTTTCCCCCCATCACCCAGCTCCTCGCCGGCGCCGAGGCGGACCCGAAGACGCTGACCGGCGAGCTCCTCTACCGAATGGAGCACACGCTGCTCGACGAAAGCCCCCTCGCCTTCGGCTGTAACTGCAGCGAGCTCCGCCTCCTGGGCAGCCTGTCCACCCTGGGCCGGGCGGACATCGAGCACCTGATGGAGCAGGAGGGGCCCCTCGAGATCCAGTGCGACTACTGCGGCTCGGAGTACGCGATCTCCCCGGAGCGCCTCCGCGGCCTGCTCGACCCGGCCTGAGAGGGTGTCTGCCCTCAGTCCGGCATCTCGCCGAGGAGCTGGTCCATGGCGCCGTCGCCGCTCGTCGTCATGCCATCCAGGCCGGTCACGTCCGCCTGGGTGAGGTCGACCTTCGGGGCGAAGACCTGGGTATGGAAGGCGTCGGCGAGCTTCTCGGCGATGGCGGAGGTGGCTTCCTCGGCTTCCGCCTCCGCTTCCCCGCAGGCGAGCACGGCGCCGGACTGGCCGAGGACGCAGGCGCGACCTCCGAGGCCGTTGGCGTCGATGCGGACGGTGAGCCCCTGGTCGACGGGACGAAGCCGAGGGGACCAGGCCAGCAGGTCGGCGGTGCGCCGGGCGAGCTCCCCGCCGGACCAGGCGATGGACACCGGCACGGCGAGGTCGAGGCGTCGGAGCACCCCGGGGTCCGTGGCCCAGGCGGCCTCGAAGGCGCGGGCGGCGTCCTCCGGGTCCCCGCCCTGGCGCAGGGTCGCAGCGGCGATCACGGCGTCCATCCGGGCCCCCAGCATGTTCTCCCCGGGCCCGAGGGCTCCCCGGGCCGAGCGGGCGAGGCGTATCGCTTCTTCCGTCCCGCCCCGGGCAAGGGCCGCCTCCGCCTCGAAGGCATCGTAGTAGGCGTCCGCCCCGGGCCGTTCATCCCGCTCTCGGGCGCGGGCGACGGCGGCTTCGACGACCCCCGCCCCGAGGACGTCGACCAGCTCGCCGGCCAGCCAGGGGGGCATGATCGCGCTCTTCGAGGTTCCGATGCGGAAGGTGCCGATCAGCCGCTCCGGGTCGGCGAGAAGGCGCGCCGCGCGACGGCCGCTCATCCAGGCCTCGAAGCGCAGCTTCTGCCCTTCGAGCCAGGCCCCGGGCCAGGTCCACCAGGGCCGCGCCGAGGCTTCTTCCGAGCGGCGTTCCGCAGCGACGAGCCGGGCCCGCCGGTCGATGAGGGCGACCAACGCCTCGTCCTGGGCGGGGTCCCGGCTGTTGTAGCCGCGGCGATCCGGCAGCACGAGGGCGCGCTCCGTGATGCGGAGGGCCGCGTCCGCCCGGCCGACCGCCAGGAAGAAGGCGGCGAGCTCCCGGCGGATCTCGTTGAAGTCGGCGTCCTGGACGTGGGGCGGGCGGCGAGCCCGGTAGCTCTTGACCTTCCGCAGGGCGTTCAGCGCCTCGGGAAAGCGCGCCGCCCGAAGATACAGGGTACCGAGCTCGAGCCAGGGATTGCCATACCAGGAGACGCTGGCCTCCGTCGCCTCGAGGAGGAGCCGCTCGGCCTCGTCCAGCTTGAACAGGGAACGGGAGGCCTCGGCGAAGTTGGTCAGGTCGACGACGCTCGGGCGCCCTTGAAACTCCCGCGCATGATCGACGGCCCGCTTACAAGCGTCGTAGCTGGCCCCGTCGTTCCCTGCTTCGAACTCGATCGCGCAGAGGGCGTTCAGGCCGAGGATGGTCTGGATCGGGCGGTCTTCCGCCAGGCCGAGCTCCGCGGCGGCCCGGGCTTCCCCGAAGCGTCGAAGCTTCATGAGGGGCCAGGCCCGCTCCGCGAGCATGTCCGGGTCGTAGAGCTCGTCGTGGCGGGACAGGTAGCGGAGCTTTTTCTCGTGGTTTTCGAGTTCCCCGTGGACGGCGGCGAGCTCCTGAAGCAGGCGGACGTGCCAACGCCAGGGGTCGTCCGGGTCCGGTTCGACCCCATGGAACGCGTGGTACTTGTCCATCGCCCGGTCCAGGTGGAAGAGCGCCCGGGGGAAGTTTCCCTCGCCGTAGTGCTGCACGACCCCGAGGACGAGCTCGGCGACGTAGGAGGAAGGCTCCCGGCCGAGGATCTTTTCCGCGGCCTCTCGTGCTTCGATGAACTTGCGCTGATCGGCGAGCTGCCAGGCTTCGAGCTCGCTCGGCGTCGACCGCTCCCCCGGGAGCGGCATCGCCCCGCCCCCCAGACCCGGAAGGTCCGCTGGTAGGGGATAAGGCAGCTCCGCCGGCTCGTCGGAGCCCCCGGCCTCGGCTTCTCCGCCGCCGCCTCCGGCGGCGGGGCGCTCTCCGGGGGCCGGAGAGAGGCCGGGGTCGGCCTGGGCGGTGGGGC
>DAPKRP010000321.1:0-2543 GCA_031800515.1 Polyangiaceae bacterium LLY-WYZ-14_1
GGCCCGCCGCGGCCGGCGGCGCGGGGGCCGGCGTCGGCCCCGCGGAGCCCCCGCCGGCCCCGACCGGCACACCGACCGCGGGGGGTCTGACCTGGGAGGCCTCGGCGCCGCTGGTCCGAGAGGCCCCGAGCTCCCCCATGCGGAAGGCCCAGTACGCCATTCGCCCGGACGACCCGGCCGCCTCGGCGGCGCAGCTGACCGTCTTCTACTTCGGCCCGGGCCAGGGCGGGTCGATCCAGGACAATCTCGACCGCTGGGTCCAGCAGGTCGACCCGCCGGGCGACACGCCGCCCGAGGAAGCGGCCGAGGTCACGCAGGAAGAGGTGCGGGGCATGCCCGTGTCCCTGGTCACCAGCGTCGGCACCTTCGCCGGGCTCGACGGGGTCCCCCACGACGACTGGCGCCTCCTCGGCGCCATCATCGAAGGCCCCCAGGGCCCCGTGTTCTTCAAGCTCACCGGGCCGAAGCCGCTCGTCGACCAGGGCGAGCCCGCCTTCCGAGCGCTGGTCCAGTCCATCCGCCCCGCGGGGTAGAACGACCCGACGCCCAGCCCTCAGGACGCCCGCGACTTCACGACGACCTCCGCGCGCTCGATGCGGTCGAGCCGGAACTGCCGCGGCGCATCTAGCGCGAGGTCGTGCGCGTTGAGCAGCGTCATCGACTCCCGGTCGGGCTTGGACCTCCCCGGCGTCGAGGCACCGGTGGCCGACGCGGGCCGGGTCCCTCGCGAGCCGTCGGGAGCCCCCCGGCCTACTCGTCGTCGCCCCAGAGGTCGTCGTCCCCGAACAGGAGGAAGGCCAGCTGGCCGAGGCGGGGGTCGTCGTCGCCGGTCAGGTCGGGCGCTTCGGACCCGGCGCAGCCGTCGTCCGCCGGCAGGGTCGGGTCCGCGAGGAACGCGGTGACGATGCCGGCCGCGCAGCCAGAGCCCTGCTGGAGGTCGCTCGACAGCACCCCATGACCGAGCCCGGGAAAGCGCACCGCCTGCCCGCCGAGGTCGGCCTCGGTGATCTCGGTCCAGGCGGGAGGCGTCTGGATGTCGAGCGCCCCGACCAAGAGCAGCGTCGGGGGTGCGTCCTCGGGGACGGTCGGGTCCGGGGCGAAGCCGTCGAGGACCGGCCAGGCGTCCCGAAGGTCTCGAAAGCGGTCGGCCTCTTCCGTGGTGGTGGCGTAGGCGAGGGTCTCCCCTTCCGCCCGCACCGCCTGGTACTCGGCGTCGTCGAAGCCGACCAGGAAGTCGTGCGCGACGACGTTGTTGTAGAGGGTGGCGTTGAGCTGGGAAGCGGGCACGGGGGGCGCACCGCCACCGCCCCCCGGCCCATCCATCACGGGGGGCGCCCCGAATCCCCCGACGAGGGGGCCCAGGGCATCGACGTCCGCTTCCTCGCAGCGGGCGATGCGGGAGGCCAGGGCGAGGGGGACCGCCGGGATCCCGAACAGGCCCGTCGCTCCGAGCAGCGCCCCCACCGGACCCTCTTCCCGAAGGGCCGGGCAGTGGGTCGGGTCGGCGATGCGGGCCCGGGCCTCGCTGACCGGGACGGAGAACCGGGCCGCGCAGACGGGGTCCGCCTCGCAGGCGTCGAAGAGCCCGCGGACCAGGGCATCTCGATAGACCCCAGCCGCCCAGACGTCCGGCGCATAGGTCATCGCCCCGTCCAGGACGACCGCCGCGAGGGGCACGTCGAGCTGGAGCGTCCGCAGCGCCAGATAGGTCCCGTAGCTCGAGCCGAAGAGGGCTGCCGGGACCTCCTCGTCGGCGTTGGCCCGGAGAAGGTGGGCGAGGTCCCGGGCGGTCTCACCGGTGGTGAAGGCGGCGAGCTCGGCGAGCGAGACGCGCTCGGCGAGCTCCCCCCGGCAGGCCGACGGCTCCCCAGGCTGGTCGCAGGAAAGCACCGAGCTGCCCCAGGAGCCTCGAGGGACGGGGACGTAGACGTCGTGTCCCGCGTCGAGGAAGGTGTCGACGATCTCCGGACGGGCGATCCCCGCGCCGGTGCCCCCGGGACCCCCGTCGAGGAGCCAGACCTGGCCGAGCCGGCCGTCCTCCGGGGCGCGCCAGCGGTAGACCAGTGTCTCGAGGGTGCCCGAGGCCGGATCCGCCCAGCGCTGGGGCACCTCGTAGAGATTGCAGTCGGGCCCCGCTTTCATCGAGGCGTCGTGGGGCGCACAGGGCTCCCAGCCCCGGTCGATCACCACCACCGGGTCCATCGGCTCGGGGTCGGGGCCACCGTCGTCCCCCGGGGCGGGACCTGAGCCTCCCCCGCCGCAGGCGCTGGCGAAGGCGACCAATAGTCCGATGCAAGAAAAGGCGCGCAGTTCCATGAAGCGATTCTCCCGTTCGAGTGACCGTCGTCCTTCCGTCGACGTCGACGAGAGGACGGTGGAAGGAGCACCCCGGGGGACGATGTGACCGCAGGGCGAGGGCGCTGGCGCGTCCTGTGCCACCCCCGCGACAGGACTGTCCGAATCGGCCCCCGTCTCCGGGGACGGTTTCAGAGGGTGTTGAGGAATCCTTCGTGAGGGGATCGGGAGGGGGGTGTAGTCCTGCG